>NZ_CACTIE010000021.1 GCF_902713415.1 Arsenophonus endosymbiont of Bemisia tabaci Q2 | reverse complement strand
CAATATGGTGTAATCAAAATTAAGTCGCTTAGCTATAATTTCTGCTGCACGCTCACCGAAGCAGTGAATACCTAGAATTTTTAATGTTTCGCGATGAAATAGGATCTTTAAACTGCCTACATTCATCCCTGCAATTTGTGCTCTGGCTAAATGTTTAAATTGAGGACGCCCGACTTCATGAGGAATTTTCATGGCAGTTAATTGTTGTTCTTTTTTACCGACAGAACTGATTTTTGGAATGGTGTAGATCCCGGTAGGAATATCCTCAATTAAATGGGTATCGCTGTGGCCCGTTGTTATCGGGCGGGCAGCGAAACGACCTTTATCATAAGCGGCTGAAGCTAAACTGGGATAGCCAATAACATCGCCGACCGCATAGATATTTTTATTATGAGTACGATAGGTAGCATTAACTTTAATCAAACCTCGATTATCAATAGGAATAGCGATATTTTCTAAATTTAGATTATCGGTATTTCCCGTACGCCCATTAGCATATAATAGACAATCCGCTTTAACCTTTTTACCTGACTTCAGATGAATAATTACGCCATCATTTTTTCCTTCGATTTTTTCATATTCTTCATTATGGTGAATAACAACACCATTATTCCAAAAATGTGGTATGATAAAGCGTCTTACATCTCTTGATCTAAAAACGACAGAAGGTAATCACGGGTATTAATAAGATCAACTTTTACCCCTAATCCTCTAAAAATTGGAGCATATTCACAGCCAACTACTCCTGCACCATAAATAATAACATGGTGGGGTTCATGATTGAGAGTTAAAATTTAATCGCTATTGTAAATGCGTGAATGATGAAAATCGACATCGGGTGGACAGGACAGTATGGACGAGAGCCGGTTGCGATAATGATTTTTTGGCATATAGAGTATTGTAGATACCATCATTATAAAGAACTTTTAAAGTATGTTGGTCAATGAAAGAGGCTTCACCGGCAAATATTTTACAACCATTTCGTTCATAAAATCCTTTCCGCATATGTGTTTGTTGATTAATTATGGTCTCCGCTTGTTTAAGAATTTCGGAGAAAGAAGAGGGTAAAAGCCGGAATTTATCGCTGTATAATGGATTTTGATTAAATTCGATAATTCGGCTCACTGCATGCCGAAGCGCTTTAGAAGGAATAGTTCCCCAGTAGGTACAAAAACCACCACCAATTTTATTATAACGTTCAATGACTGCGACTTTTTTCCTTTGTTTTACCAACCCCATTGCTGCACCTTCTCCCCCGGGGCCGGAACCAATAACGATAGTATCAAATTGAATCTGTGGCATTCGGTATAACCTATTATTATGTAAATACGAATAGACAACTTAGATTAAAATTATCTTCTTTAATCAAGCTTAAAT
>NZ_CACTIE010000020.1 GCF_902713415.1 Arsenophonus endosymbiont of Bemisia tabaci Q2 | reverse complement strand
GCAAATCTGTTAAAATTTGGTATAGTAGCCTAGTTACATTATTACCGAAGAGGTATATTAATTACTGTGAGTAATATTACAGGCGTCAGAGCAAAGCAGAAAGAAAAAACGCGTCGTTCTCTGATAGAAGCGGCTTTTAGTCAATTGAGTGCTGAGCGTAGCTTTACTAGTCTCAGCTTACGTGAGGTTGCCCGAGAAGCGGGTATTGCACCGACCTCTTTTTATCGACATTTTCGTGATATTGATGAATTAGGATTGACCATGGTTGATGAAAGCGGTCTTATGCTGCGTCAATTAATGCGTCAAGCACGACAGCGTATTGCAAAAGGTGGCAGTGTTATTCGAACATCTGTTGCTACTTTTATGGAATTTATTGGTAATAATCCGAATGCCTTTCGATTATTGCTACGTGAACGTTCAGGTACATCGGCTGAATTTCGTGCGGCAGTTGCCAGAGAAATTTACCATTTTATTGCTGAATTGGCTGACTACTTGCAACAGGAAAGTAATACGCCTCGGTATTTTACTGAAATTGAAGCCGAAGCCATGGTTACTATAGTATTTAGTGCGGGGGCAGAAGCATTAGATATTGATCAGGAAAAAAGGCAGCTTTTGGAAGAACGATTAGTTTTACAGCTTAGAATGATCGCCCGTGGAGCCTATTATTGGTATCGTCGTGAACAGGAAAAACATAATATTAAATTATAAATAATTTTTTGCAGTAAACCAAAAATTGCAATTATTTATTGGTGTTTTCTATATTAGTTTTTTAAATGACTTTTAATATTATGAATGTTATAGAAATATTGTCTATATCAATATTATTTAATATATTCTTAGAATAAAAATAATATTAGCTATCATTAGATAGATTTTTTGCTGTTATGACTTATAAAATAAAATGCCATATTTTTTATGGCGTTTTATCTCATTCAAATATGTTTTTTCTCAAGTAAAACACCGCATTCAATATGGTGGGTATAAGGAAATTGATCAAATAAGGCTAATCGATCAATTTTATGAGTTTTATTAAGTATATTTAAATTGTGACAAAGTGTATTAGGATTACAGGATATATAAAGAATACGTGGATATTTTTGTACTAATTCAAGCGTTTTTTCATCTAAACCACAGCGAGGCGGATCGATTAAAATAGTCTCACATTTATAACTTGTTAAATCAACACCTTCAAGGCGTTTAAACTGACGTTCACCTTGTATTGCTTGGGTAAAATCTTCTGCTGACATTTGAATAATTTTTACATTATTAATTTTATTAGCTTCAATATTATATTGAACCGCTGCTACTAATGGTTTTGCAATCTCGGTTGCCAGAACACAATTAAAATTTTGTGCTAGTGCGATAGAAAAATTACCGTTTCCACAATAAAGCTCCAGTAAATCACCTTTTGTGTTTTTAGTAATATTAATCGCCCATTCTAACATTTTGATATTTATTCTGGCATTGGGCTGGGTAAAACTATTTTCAATTTGGCGATAGATAATTGACTTACCTGAAATAGGTAATACCTCATCAATATAATCCTGTTCTAATATAATTTTTGTTTTTGCTGCGCGGCCAATAAGTTGTATATCAAAACCTTGATTAATTAGAGCGCTACGTAATTGTTTAGTTTGTTCAATCCATTCTTGTTCCAATTTTTTATGATAAATTAATGAAACAATAATCTTATTACTTAATGTTGATAAATAATCTACTTGGAAGAGTTTATACCGTAAAAGCGGTTTATTTTTAATTAATGGAATTAAAGCAAGCATCATTTGATTAATTAATTTACTAGCGCTAGGTAATTGATCAACTCTTATACGTTGTTTAGTCGTTTGATCAAACATTATATGAAATAAATCTGGTCCTTCATGCCAGAGGCGAAATTCAGCGCGCATTCTATAATGGGAAAAATCAGAACGAAAAATTTCTGGCTCAGGTGCATTAAAAGGCAGCATAATACTGTTTAAATATTTGATTTTTTCAGCTAGCTGCAAGTTGTATTGGGTAATTGACAAATTATTTAGCATATATTCAGATTCATCTTGAGAAAAAATTTTCTATCGTGAGATTGTAGGGAAAGAGAAAGAGAAGTCTAGCTTTGGTGCACGATTTATAGATAGTAATTACAAAGGTTTTTCTAAAGCTTATTTTTTGAATATTGATAGTGATAGTAAGAGTGGTAAAGTTTTAGTTCTTCGATATTGAACGGTAATGCAAAAATAAAAATAGGTTATGATATTGTCTTAAAACCAGCGGACAATTATTACAACAGCACAGGATTCATTCAATCTATTATTACTGTATAATTACTCACGACTATTTTTACTAACAATTCTCTTATCAGCATATTGTTCATTATTGTGATGAAATGAATGAAAAATGAAATAAAAAAAGTAACCTCTGCTCAGTCGAAAACGGCTCGGCCAACTATTCTAATTTTTGATTCTGGTGCTGGTGGGTTATCTGTTTATCGTGAAGTCAGACAGCTATTGCCAGATTTACACTATATTTATATTTATGCTTTTGATAATGATGCTTTTCCTTATGGAGAGAAAAGTGCAGAATTTATTATTGAACGTATTATTCGCTTCATCGATCAAATTCAACAAAAACATGCGTTAGCAATAGCAATTATTGCTTGTAATACGGCAAGTACGGTCAGTTTGCCTGTTTTAAAAGCGCATTTCCAATTTCCAATTATTGGGGTTGTTCCCGCAATAAAACCAGCAACTAAATTAACACGTAATGGTGTTATTGGATTATTAGCAACTAAGGTAACTGTTAGTGGAAACTATACTAGAGAACTGATCGATCGATTTGCCGTTGATTGTAAAGTTGAGATGATCGCTTCATCAGAATTAGTCGAATTAGCAGAAAAAAAACTTCATGGTCAGGTAATCTCAAAAGAAGCGTTAGTGCGCATTGTAAAACCGTTGTTAAAAATAAAAGAACCCCCTGACACCATTGTCCTCGGTTGTACACACTTTCCGTTATTATCGGCAGAACTAAAAGAAGTGCTTCTTGACGGAACCAGACTCATTGATTCAGGCGCTGCAATTGCCAGACGAGCGGTTTGGTTAATCAATAACCATCAAAATTTGATTTTAACAAAAAGTAAAAATATTGCCTATTGCACTAAAATGGATGTTGAAGCTGAAAAGCTTATTCCTGTACTGATAAATGAAGGTTTTAATCGGTTAGAAAAAATGTTTATTTAAGCCGATTTGTTGAAATATAAACCAATTAGACAAATTTTTTTAAATATAGCTAAGCGACTTAATTTTGATTACACCATATTGAGTGCGAACAAAATATGGTGTAATCAAAATTAAGTCGCTTAGCTATACAGATGCAGAGCCAATCCGAAATTGCTTCGCTGTTTCTTGGATACTCAACCTTTCTTTCTTCCATCGTAAATATCACTTTACGTCTAAAATCAATTGAATAGCTCATATAAATAATGTCATCAAAATTAAGTCCGCTTAGCTATAACTGTTGCCAGCGGCTTAAAAGCGCCTATAATGCGCTCCCATTGGTTGAGAATAAATAATTGGATTTTTAGTCAGTGAAGTGAAAAGAAAAGTAGAAATAACTACTTGACTTTACAGGTAAAAAGCGTAATATACGCCACCTCGCGGCCTAGGGCGCACGCTAGGGCGCACGTTCTTTAACAATTAATCAGACAATCTGTATGAGCACTCGCAAGACATCATCAAAAAATATTTGATTTTAAAGTTTTAAAGCGTTAATAAAACAGTTATAGCTGGGCCACTTTAAAATGATTACAAGTAATTACTCTATATCAGTAAATTTATATTGGAGAAAAAACATATATTTTGTAATCAAAATTAAGACGCTTAGCTATAATTCATATATGAACTAATATGCAGTAACGTTATTTTGGTCGGCAGTGGCGAAAATGGTCAAACATCGGCAAAGCGAGTTGAACAAAAAAGTGTTACGGTCAGTAAAACATTCTTTGAGCATCAAGCTTTTAATTGAAGAGTTTGATCATGTCTCAGATTCAACGCTGGCGGCAAGTCTAACACATGCAAGTCAAGCGGCAGCAGAAAAAAGCTTGCTTCCTTGCCGGCGAGCGGCGGACAGGTGAGTAAGGTATAGGGATCTGGCCGAAGGCGGGGGATAAACACTGGAAACGGTGGCTAATACCGCATAATCTCTAAGAAGCAAAGTGGGAAACCATTCTGGTCTCACATCTTCGGATAAACCCATATGAGATTAGCTAGTAGGTAGGTAATTGCTCACCTAGGCGACGAGCTCTAGCTGGTCTGAGTAGATGATCAACCACACTAAAATTAAGACACGGCCCAGACTCCTACGGGGAGGCAGCAGTGGGAAATATTGCACAATGAGCGTAAGCCTGATGCAGCCATGCCGCGTGTATGAAGAAAACCTTCGGGTTATAAAGTACTTTCAGTCGTGAGGAAAGTGTTAAGGTTAATAACCTTGGCAATTGACGTTAGCGACAGAAGAAGCACCGGCTAACTTCGTGCCAGCAGCCCCAGTAATACGCAGGGTGCGAGCGTTAATCAGAATTACTGGGCGTAAAAGGCACGCAGGCGGTTAATTAAGTTGGATGTGAAATCCCGGGGCTTAACCTGGGAATAACATTCAAGATTCGTTAGCTAGAGTCTTGTAGAAGGCGTAAAATTCCATGTGTAGCGGTCAAATGCGTAAAGATGTGGAGGAATACCGGTGGCGAAGGCGCGGGGGGCCCCCTGGAAAAAGACTGATGCTCATGTGCGAAAGCGTGGGAAGCAAACAGGATTAGATACCCTGGTAGTCCACGCTGTAAACGATGTCGATTTGGAGGTTGTCGTCATAAACTGTAGCCTGCGGAGCTAACGCGTTAAATCAACCTCCTGGGGGAGGGTACGGCCGCAAGGTTAAAACTCAAATAAATTGACGGGAAGCCCCCACAAGCGGTGGGGCATGTGGTTTAATTCGATGCAACGCGAAGAATCTTACCTACTACTCTTGACATCCAGCAAATCCTTTAGAGATGGACGAGTGCCTTTGGGAGCGCTGAGACAGGTGCTGCATGGCTGTCGTCATGCTCGTGTTGTGAAATGTTGGGTTAAGTCCCGCAACGAGCGTAACCCTTATCCTTTGTTGCCAGCGATTCGGTCGGGAACTCAAAGGAGACTGCCGGTGATAAGCCGGAGGAAGGTGGGGATGACGTCAAGTCATCATGGCCCTTACGAGTAGGGCTACACACGTGCTACAATTGCGTATACAGAGAGAAGCGAGCCAGCGAAAGGAAGCGGAACTCAGAAAGTACGTCGAAGTCCGGATTGGAGTCTGCAACTCGACTCCATGAAGTCGGAATCGCTAGTAATCGCGGATCAGCACGTCGTGGTGAATACGTTCCCGGGCCTTGTACAAAAAGCCCGTCACACCATGGGAGTAGGTTGCAAAAGAAGTAAGTAGCTTAACCTTTTTGGTTGGCGCTTACCACTTTGTGATTCATGACTGGGGTGAAGTCGTAACAAAGTAACCATAGGGGAACCTAGGGTTGGATCACCTCCTTACCTAGATAGATAGAATGTGAATGTTCACACAGATTGTTTGATGAAGATTAAGCAGAAAGTATCATTAGGCTTGTAGTTCAGGTGGTTAGAGCGCACCCCTAATAACGGTTATGTCGGTGGTTCCAGTCCACTCAGGCCTACCAACATTGCTGATGGAAGTGCCTGAAAGGCAAGGTTAGCAGTAAGGTGTAATGATACGACAATCTTAATGGGGCTATAGCTCAGCTGCCAGAGCGCCTGCTTTGCACGCAGGCGGTCAGCGGTTAGATCCCCCTTAGCTTCACCATATTGCAAGATAAAAATAGAAAAAAGCTATTCAGAGCAGGCTGGCAACAGTATGCTGCGAATAATAATCCTCTTTAACAATCTGGAACAAGCTGAAAATTGAAACACACATTATTGAAAAAACAGTGTGGAGAACTCTCAAACTCCAATTTGAAGTGTTATTCAAATAGGCAGACGAGTGGCATGAGCGAGCAGGGTAAAATTTACGGCGTAGGCGCGCAGTCAGCGCAGCGTACATAAGTACATGCTCATGACGAGCACCGCACAACAAAAAATTTCGCACGGCGCAGCCATGACGCTTCCGTATTATTTGATAAGAGACACCTTCGGGTTGTGAGGTTAAGCGAATGAAGCGTATACGGTGGATGCCTAAGCAGTCAAAGGCGATGAAAGGACGTGCTAATCTGCGAAAAGCGTCGGTAAGTTGATATGAAGCGTACTAGCCGGCGATGTCCGAATGGGAAAACCCAGTGCATTAATGCGCTATCGTTTGATGAATTCATAGTCAAACGAGGCAAACCGGGGGAACTAAAACATCTCAGGAACCCGAAGAAAAGAAATCAACCGAGATTCCCCCAGTAGCGGGGAGCGAACGGGGAGCAGCCCAGAGTCAACATCAATATTTACCGCAGGAGAAGGGTCTGGAAAGGCCGGCAACAAAGGGTGATAGCCCCCCGTATCTGAAACGGTAAGTGTTGTGAACTCGAAGAGTAGGGCGGGACACGTGTTATCCTGTTTGAATATGGGGGGACCATCCTCCAAGGCTAAATACTCCTGACTGACCGATAGTGAACCAGTACCGTGAGGAAAAGGTAAAAAAACCCCGGCGAGGGGAGTAAAATAGAACCTGAAACTCTGTACGTACAAGCAGTGGGAGCACCCGAAAGGGTGTGACTGCGTACCTTTTTTATATGCGTACCTTTTGTATAAAAGGTCAGCGACTTATATTCTGTAGCACGGTTAACCGGATAGAGAAGCCGTAGGGAAACCGACTCTTAACTGGGCGTTAAGTTCCAGGGTATAGACCCGAAACCCGGTGATCTAGCCATGGGCAGGTTGAAGGTTGGGTAACACTAACTGGAGGACCGAACCGACTAATGTTGAAGAATTAGCGGATGACTTGTGGCTAGGGTGAAAGGCCAATCAAACCGGGAGATAGCTGGTTCTCCCCGAAAGCTATTTAGGTGGCGCCTCGTGAATTCATCTTCGGGGGGTAGAGCACTGCTTCGGCTAGGAGGTCATCCCGACTTACCAACCCGATGCAAACTACAAATACCGAAGAATGTTATCACGGGAGACACACGGCGGGTGCTAACGTCCCTCGTGAAGAGGGAAACAACCTAAACCGCTAGCTAAGGTCCCCAAGTTATGGTTAAGTGGCAAAAGAAGTGGGAAGGCTTAGACAGCCAGGATGTTGGCTTAGAAGCAGCCATCATTTAAAGAAAGCGTAATAACTCACTGGTCAAGTCGGCCTCCGCAGAAGATATAACGGCGCTAAACCATGCACCGAAGCTGCGGCAGCGACATTTAGATGTCGCTGGGTAGGGGAGCGTTCTGTAAGCAGTAGAAGATGGACTGAGAAATCTGCTAGAGGTATCAGAAGTGCGAATGCTGACATAAGTAACGATAAAGCGGGTGAAAAACCCGCTCGCCGAAAGACCAAGGTTTCCTGTCCAACGTTAATCGGGGCAGGGTAAGTCGCGACCCCTAAGGCGAGGCTGAAAAGCGTAGTCGATGGGAAACAGGTTAATATTCCCGTACTAAGGGTTACTGCGAAGGGAGGACAAAGAAGGCTAGGCTATCCGGGCGACGGTTGTCCCGGTGTAAGCGAGTAGGTGAGTAGTGCAGACAAATCCGCACTGCTACAATACTGAGACGTGATGACGAGCCACCAAGGTGGTCAAGTAGTTGATGCCCAGCTTCTAGGAAAAGCCTCTAAGCGATAGGTAATCATTAATCCTACCCCAAACCGACACAGGTGGTTAGGTAGAGAATACTCAAGCGCTTGAGAGAATTCGGGTGAAGGAACTAGGCAAAATGGTGCCGTAACTTCGGGAAAAGGCACGCTGGCATTAGCTAAAGGGTCTAGCATCCCGAGCTGAAGCCAGTCGAAGATGAAGATATAGCTAAGCGACTTAATTTTGATTACACCATATTGAGTGCGAACAAAATATCTG
>NZ_CACTIE010000019.1 GCF_902713415.1 Arsenophonus endosymbiont of Bemisia tabaci Q2 | reverse complement strand
TAGGATAGGTGGGAGGCTTTGAAGTGTGGACGCCAGTCTGCATGGAGCCAACGTTGAAATACCACCCTTTAATGTTTGATGTTCTAACTTGGGCCCGTAATCCGCGCTGAGGACAGTGTCTGGTGGGTAGTTTGACTGGGGCCGGTCTCCCTCCCAAAGCGTAACGGAGGAGCACGAAGGTTGGCTAATCACGGTCGAACATCGTGAGATTAGTGCAAAGGCATAAGCCAGCTTGACTGCGAGCGTGACGGCGCGAGCAGGTACGAAAGTAGGTCTTAGTGATCCGGTGGTTCTGAATGAAAGGGCCATCGCTCAACGGATAAAAGGTACTCCGGGGATAACAGGCTGATACCGCCCAACAGTTCATATTGACGGCGGTGTTTGGCACCTCGATGTCGACTCATCACATCCTGGGGCTGAAGTAGGTCCCAAGAATATGGCTGTTCGCCATTTAAAGTGGTACGCGAGTCAGGTTTAGAACGTCGTGAGACAGTTCGGTCCCTATCTGTCGTGGGACAAGGAAGATTAAGGGGGGCTTGCTCCTAGTACGAGAGGACCGGAGTGGACGCACCACTGGTGTACAGGTTGTCATGCCAATAATGGCATCGCCTGGTATAACTAAGCGCGGAAGAGATAACCACTGAAAGCATCTAAGCGGGAAACTTGCCTCAAGATAAGTCTTCCCTGACAGTAATGTCCTATAAAGGGTGTTCGAGACGAGGACGTAGATAGGCTGGGTGTATAAGTGTAGCGATACGTTGAGCTAACTAGTACTAATGACCCGAGAGGCTTAACCTGACAACACTGAAGGTTTTTTGAGAGAGAATTTTAGCTTGCTTTGAGATTGAATATGGTCGAATTTTGCTGAAGGCCGAGGTGTGTTCGCTACTGAGGTAGGTGAGGAGACGACTTATACTTATAAGGCAGGGAAATAAGACGGGATAAATAAAAAAGAATTTGTCTGGCGCTAATAGCGCGGTGGTCGCACCTGACCCCATGCCGAACTCAGAAGTGAAATGCCGTAGCGCCGATGGTAGTGTGGGGTCTCCCATGTGAGAGTAGGGAGCTGCCAGACTTTAATTATATTAAGAAAGCCACCCTTGGGTGTGTAGTGGTCTAATAAAACTGTAGAGATTTATAGCTTATAATTAAGCAAAATCTTATAGG
>NZ_CACTIE010000018.1 GCF_902713415.1 Arsenophonus endosymbiont of Bemisia tabaci Q2 | reverse complement strand
GAATTTGTAGACCATTACAGGTGGTGACCTTTTGACGTTTTATTGTTTGATTTTGTAACTCTTATCTATTCTTTATATATCTACATTAATAGACTATATAATATTAATTGAGTTTTGATATATGCATTCTGATAATCATAATGAATTAAAAAAATATAATACTTTTAGTCTTGATGCTAAGGCAAAAGCAATATACTCGGCTAATTCAATAGAAGAGTTGCTTATGTTATGGAAAAATGGACGACTAAAAGGGTGGCCTATTTTATTATTGGGCGGCGGAAGTAATGTTCTCTTCATTAGTGACTTTGATGGCCTGGTTATTTTAAATCGAATTATGGCGTTAGAGATAACTGAATCAGCTAAGGAATGGTTTATTCATGTTGGCGCAGGAAATAATTGGCATCAATTGATTGAAAAACTTATAAAAAATGGCATCTATGGATTAGAAAATATGGCGTTAATTCCGGGATCTGTAGGGGCTGTGCCTATACAAAATATCGGTGCTTATGGTATGGAATTTAAAGATACATGTCACTATGTCGATATTGTTAATCTAAATAATGGTCAACAATATCGTTTAGATGCCGCTGAATGTCAATTTGGTTATCGGGATAGTATTTTTAAGCATAAATATCGTGAAAATTTTGCTATTGTTGCAGTTGGTCTGAAGCTTAACAAGCTATGGCAACCCAGATTAACATATGCTGGTTTGACTTCCTTAGCAGCACAAACAGTTACAGCGGAAACTATCTTTGACGCTGTTTGTAAAATCCGGCAAAGTAAGTTACCTGATCCATTTTTGGTAGGAAATGCGGGTAGTTTTTTTAAAAATCCCGTTATTTCTATTATAGCGGCAAATGGAATAAAGGCCCATTATTCTCGATGTCCAGAATATCATCAAATTGATGGTACAGTAAAGCTTGCTGCTGGATGGCTCATTGATCAATGTGATCTAAAGGGTTATCAATGTGGTGGCGCTGCAGTACATAAGGAGCAAGCATTGATTTTAATTAATAAAAATAATGCGACTGGAGAAGATATTGTAGATTTAGCCCGTTATATCCGAAAAAAGGTTATAGAGAAATTTGCTATTGCACTAGAACCAGAAGTGCGTTTTATTGGTAAATATGGTGAAGTAAATGCTATGGATGCTATTTCATGAAAGATGTAACTATTCCTTTAAAACTCATCAAAATACTTTCTGATGGTAGTATACATTCAGGCGAGCAGTTGGGTGAATTACTTGGCATGACGCGAGCTGGTATTAATAAACATATTCACACACTAAGTAAATGGGGTATTGAGGTTAATACTATTACTAGTAAGGGTTATCAACTTACTAGAAAAATGGATTTATTAGACTACGAGCGAATTTATGGTTTAGTGCGACGCGGAAATATAATAGTAAAACCGTTTATTAATTCTACCAATCAATATCTACTTGAGCGCATTGATCAATTAAGTTCTGGTGATGCTTGTGTTGCAGAATATCAAACAGCCGGTAGAGGCAGGCGTGGTCGATATTGGGCTTCTCCTTTCGGCTGTAATCTTTATTTATCATTGTACTGGCATTTAGACAAAGGGCCGGCTGCCATGGGTCTAAGCTTGGTTGCGGGGATTGTGATAGCTGAGACCCTTAATAAATTGAGCGGTAGTAATATAAAAGTTAAATGGCCTAATGATCTTTATCTTAATGAAAAAAAGCTTGCAGGTATTTTAATTGAAATGGTAGGTAAAACTAGCGATGCGGCACATGTTGTGATTGGTATTGGGCTTAATATTGCAATGAGTCGTAATTATGAAACAAATATTAATCAAGGATGGATTAATCTTGAGCAGGCTGATATTCAAATAGAAAGAAATGTGATCGCAGGTCAGATCATTATAGCATTACGTCATGAATTAGTGCAATTTGAGAAATATGGTCTTGTTCCTTTTATTAAGCGTTGGCTGGCGTTGGATAATTTTTTATATAAAAAAGTAAGATTACATATTGGTGATCACCTTGCAATCGGTATCGTGAAAGGTATTAATGAACACGGCGCAATTTTGTTAGAACAAAATGCTGAAATTGTTTCTTATATAGGTGGTGAAATTTCATTACGGCCGGCCAGATAATTAGAACAATTGAGTCGAAGCTAATCATCGACTCAATGTTTGAAATTATTTTCTTAATCTAACATTTGTAATTGAATGATTAGAGCCTTTAGTCATGATCAAACTGGCTCTTTCTTTGCTTGGTATTATATTCTCTTCCAAATTTATTTTATTAATTTCTTCCCATATTGTTTTAGCTGTATTGATTGCTTCTTCTTCCTTTAATTTAGAATAATGGTAGAAATAGGCGTGAGGCTCGGAAAAAGCGCCTTGGCAAAATTTCAAAAATCTACTGATATACCATTTTTTCAATAAATTTTCCGGGGCATCAACATAAATTGAAAAATCGACAAAGTCAGATACAAAAACATGATGGGGAGCATGGGGATAATCCATTCCGCTTTGCAAAACGTTTAAACCTTCCAAAATAAGAATATCAGGCTGCTCAATCACTTGCTTTTTATCGGGAACGATATCATAAGTAAAATGGCAGTATACCGGAGCTGTAACCTGTTTGACTCCAGATTTTATATCAGAAACAAATTTTACTAAACGATGCATATCATAGGATTGCGGAAATCCTTTTTTCTTCATTATTCCACGTTCGTTTAAAATCTGATTTGGGTATAAGAAACCATCTGTTGTAATAAGATCAACTTTACGATGCTCGGGCCACCGACTTAATAAAGTTTGTAATAGGCGAGCTGTGGTACTTTTACCAACTGCAACACTACCTGCAATACCGATAACATAAGGTACTTTAGTACCTAAGAATTGTTGTAAAACTGTTTGTCTACGTAAATTTGAACTGATATAGAAATTAAGTAGCCGTGAAATAGGAAGATAAATTTTATTTACTTCATCCATTGAAATTTCATCATTGATACCCTTCAGTTCCAGCAGCTCTTTATCCGTTAGTAGCTCTAGTGGAACAGAATCACGTAATGTTGCCCAATGTTCACGGTCAAATTCTAAATAAGGTGTTATTGAAAAGTTTTGTTGTTGTTTCATAAGTCAACATTTACCTGTGTACAGGTTTTCATAATCATTCATAACCAATAAAGAAATAGATTGCATAATAACGATTGAATATCTTCAGGCGTAAAGTTTTTTCTGTTTTTTTGTATTAATTAAATAATTGATCACAATTCATCCGTTTTTTATTTTTAGCAATGAAATAATATTGTATGTTTTACGATACGTTTTTATTAGTGAGAAAAATTTGATGTCATTTTTCACTAGAGTAAATAGTAAATAAAAAATTTATACTGTTAAGTGTTTAAACATTTACTATTACTATGGAAAAAAGCACCAAAAAAGGTTAAAGTGAGTGCTTTATAAGCAAAAGAACAAATATTTTAATTTTTTTGTTGCAAGATGCTTGTTCTCTACCTAGAATGCGCAGCACCTGATGCCGGCATAGCTCAGTTGGTAGAGCAACTGACTTGTAATCAGTAGGTCCCGAGTTCGACTCTTGGTGCCGGCACCATTAAAAATTTGGATATAAGTAAAAGGTGGGATTCCCGAGCGGCCAAAGGGAGCAGACTGTAAATCTGTCGTCACAGACTTCGAAGGTTCGAATCCTTCTCCCACCACCATAAGTTTTATCTTAAGTGTTCAGCTTAAAATGCTACCTCAATGCAAAATACTTAAGATAAAATTTGCAGCTGATTAAAGTCAGGTAGCCGAGTTCATCGCGGGCATCGTATAATGGCTATTACCTCAGCCTTCCAAGCTGATGATGCGGGTTCGATTCCCGCTGCCCGCTCCAAGATCTGCTGATATAGCTCAGTTGGTAGAGCACACCCTTGGTAAGGGTGAGGTCGGCAGTTCAAATCTGCCTATCAGCACCAGTCCTAGAATGTGTTCTTAATTGTTCCCTGATTTTTTTCCTGCGAAAAAGCAAGCAACGAGTATATGACTTTAACTGCTTGGTTCATGTGGTGTAACCACCGATTCCGTGTCTTAGAGGGACAATCTAATGTCTAAAGAAAAATTTGAACGTAAAAAACCGCACGTTAACGTTGGTACAATCGGCCACGTTGACCATGGTAAAACAACTTTAACTGCTGCAATCACTACCGTATTAGCGAAAACTTATGGCGGTAGTGCACGTGCATTTGATCAAATTGATAATGCACCGGAAGAAAAAGCGCGCGGTATCACAATTTCTACCTCTCACGTAGAATATGATACGCCAACCCGCCATTATGCCCACGTTGATTGCCCAGGCCACGCAGATTATGTAAAAAACATGATCACCGGTGCGGCACAAATGGACGGCGCGATTTTAGTGGTTGCAGCAACAGATGGTCCAATGCCACAAACACGTGAGCATATCCTATTAGGTCGCCAGGTAGGTGTTCCTTACATCATCGTTTTCCTAAACAAATGTGATATGGTAGATGATGAAGAGCTGCTGGAGTTGGTTGAAATGGAAGTGCGCGAGCTTCTTTCTCAGTATGATTTCCCAGGAGACGACACGCCGGTAATAAAAGGTTCAGCGTTGAAGGCGTTGGAAGGCGTTCCTGAGTGGGAAGAGAAAATTCTAGAGTTAGCGAAAGCATTAGATGACTACATCCCAGAGCCAGAGCGTGCGATAGATAAACCCTTTTTGTTGCCAATCGAAGACGTATTTTCGATCTCAGGCCGCGGAACCGTAGTAACAGGCCGTGTAGAGCGTGGTGTAGTTAAGGTTGGTGAAGAAGTTGAAATCGTCGGAATTAAAAAGACGACCAAAACGACGTGTACGGGCGTAGAAATGTTCCGCAAACTGCTGGACGAAGGTCGTGCAGGTGAGAACGTAGGTGTATTATTACGTGGTACCAAGCGTGAAGATGTAGAGCGTGGTCAAGTATTAGCAAAACCAGGTTCAATCAATCCGCATAGTCAATTTGAATCAGAAGTATATATTTTGAGCAAAGACGAGGGCGGTCGCCACACGCCATTCTTTAAAGGTTACCGTCCACAGTTTTATTTTAGAACGACGGATGTAACGGGCACAATCGAGTTGACAGAAGGCGTAGAGATGGTAATGCCAGGTGATAATATCAACATGAAAGTGACGTTGATAGCGCCAATCGCGATGGATGAAGGATTGCGTTTTGCGATCCGTGAAGGTGGCCGTACAGTCGGTGCCGGTGTCGTTGCTAAAATTATTGCTTAATCTTTAGAGCAATAATTCTAAAAAGGGCATCATCTGATGCCTTTCTTATACTAGCTTGGATAATTTAAGAACCTATCTCATCAATAGTTTATATGGTAGTTTAATTATTGGTGAGATAGGCTCTGATTAAAGAATTATTGGATGTCTCTCAATAGTTGAATGTCATACTGGTTTATGGCGTAAAGTGAGATACAATAGTGGTATGTTTTATTTCGGTCAAATTTGAATTGTTTTACGAGGCAAATTGCCTTTTTATTATATCATAGTAACGGGCTGATTTATGAGTGTGAATAGCGATGCTCAAGAAAACGGACGTAGTTTTGATGTAGCAAAATGGGTATTAGTCGCGATTCTTTTAGTTATTGCTATTGTTGGTAATTATTATTTCCGACAATACAATCTTGCATTACGTGTCATAGCAGTTGTTGCTATTGCCGCGCTTGCTGGTGGCATTGCATTGTGGACAGCAAAAGGAAAAGCAACTTTAGCATTTGCTCGCGAAGCTCGTATTGAAATGCGTAAAGTCATTTGGCCAACGCGCCAGGAAACATTACAGACAACATTAATTGTTGGGGCAGTTACTGCCGTCATGGCACTAATTCTTTGGGGATTAGATCGTATACTGGTGCGTTTAGTTTCATTTATTACAGGCCTGAGGTTCTAAGATGTCTCAATCCCCTAAAAAACGCTGGTATGTTATTCAAGCATTTTCTGGTTTTGAAGCTAAAGTTGCCCAGTCATTGCGTGAACATATCAAGTTGCATGATATGGAAGATAAGTTTGGTGAAGTGATGGTGCCAACCGAAGAAGTTATGGAAATTCGAAGTGGCCAACGTCGTAAAAGTGAACGAAAATTCTTTCCAGGATATGTTTTAGTTCAAATGACTATGGATGATGCTAGCTGGCATTTAGTACGCAGTGTACCACGTGTTATGGGTTTTATTGGTGGTACACCAGATCGCCCAGCTCCTATTAGCAATAAAGAAGTTGATGCGATTATGAATCGCTTGCAGCAAGTAGTGGATAAGCCGCGACCCAAAACACTGTTTGAGCCAGGAGAAATGGTTCGTGTTAGTGATGGTCCATTTGCAGATTTCAACGGTGTGGTTGAAGAAGTTGATTATGAAAAGAGCCGTCTTAAAGTATCGGTTTCTATTTTCGGTCGTGCAACACCGGTAGAATTAGATTTTAGTCAAGTAGAAAAAGTGTAATACACTTGACACCTTTCTAAAGGTGGGAAATTTAGCTACAATTTCGCGCTTTTATTTTTTATGGTCTGAAAATTGCAGAGGTCATTATATACACAGGGGGAGCGTCATAATTGAAGCGACATTACCCAATTAGAGGAAATATGCATGGCTAAGAAAGTACAAGCCTATGTTAACCTGCAAGTTGCAGCAGGCATGGCTAATCCTAGTCCTCCTGTTGGTCCAGCTTTGGGTCAACAAGGTGTGAATATCATGGAATTTTGTAAAGCGTTTAATGCTAAGACAGATAGCTTAGAAAAAGGTTTGCCAATTCCAGTTGTAATTACTGTCTATTCAGACCGTTCATTTACATTTATAACCAAGACACCACCTGCCGCCGTATTACTGAAAAAAGCAGCGGGTGTTAAATCTGGTTCAGGTACACCAAATAAAGAGAAAGTTGGTAAAGTAACCAGCGCACAAATTCGTGAAATTGCTGAAACTAAAGCTGCGGATATGACAGGGGGTGATATTGAAGCGATGATGCGTTCAATTGAAGGTACTGCTCGTTCCATGGGCTTGGTGGTGGAGGGTTAATCAATGGCTAAACTAACCAAGCGTATGCGGAATATCCGTGAAAAGATTGATGCAACTAAACAATATGATATTACTGAAGCAATTACACTCTTGAAAGAATTAGCGACGGCTAAATTTGTAGAAAGCGTTGACGTTGCAGTTAATCTTGGTATTGATGCACGTAAATCTGATCAAAATGTTCGTGGGGCAACTGTTTTGCCGCATGGTACCGGTAGTTCTGTTCGTGTTGCGGTATTTACTCAAGGACCAAATGCTGAAGTTGCGACAGCTGCTGGAGCTGAATTAGTTGGTATGGAAGAACTGGCTGATAAAATTAAAAAGGGTGAAATAGACTTTGATGTTGTTATTGCTTCGCCAGACGCCATGCGCATTGTTGGCCAGTTAGGTCAGATTTTAGGACCGCGTGGCTTAATGCCAAATCCTAAAGTTGGTACAGTAACGCCTAATATCGCTGAAGCGGTTCAAAATGCCAAAGCTGGTCAAATCCGTTATCGTAATGATAAAAACGGTATCATTCATACCACTATCGGTAAAGTTGATTTTGACGATAGTAAATTAAAAGAAAACCTTGAAGGACTATTGGTTGCGTTGAAAAAAGCAAAACCCTCTTCTGCTAAAGGTGTTTATATTAAGAAAATTAGCCTATCTACCACGATGGGAGCAGGAGTTGCTGTTGATCAAGCAGGATTATCTGCGTCAGCATAATTTTTGAGTATCATTTTTAGCTGTACCTTTGTGTTAAATTTGTATATAATTTGGCGCCTCATGTTTGCTATTTCTATTTTAAACAGAAAATAGCAAACGCCGAATTTAGGTTAGTGCCTGGCCTTATCCAGGCCCCCGTCCAAGACCGTAGGTGTAAGTAATTACTTAATATCCTACGTAGACGGTGACAGAGCCACTAAGATTAATTTCTGGATTCTGCTCACCGTATTTAACCCTCAAACATATGGGATGTTTTGAGTGATCTGAGTCCCGGGGTAACCCGGTTAATCCAGGAGAAAGAAGCTAATGGCACTAAATCTTCAAGACAAAAAAGCGATTGTTGCTGAAGTCAGCGAAGTAGCAAAAGGTGCGCTGTCTGCAGTTGTCGCGGATTCTCGTGGTGTAGCTGTAGATAAAATGACTGAACTGCGTAAAGCAGGTCGCGAAGCAGGTGTTTATCTGCGTGTTGTTCGTAATACGTTGATGCGCCGTGTTGTTGAAGGTACTGCTTATGAGTGCCTCAAAGAAGCGTTTATTGGTCCAACCTTGATTGCTTTTTCTAATGAACATCCGGGCGCAGCAGCTCGTTTGTTTAACGAATTCGCGAAAGCGAATCCAGCATTCGAGATTAAAGCAGCAGCCTTTGAAGGAGAGTTTATTCCAGCGAATCAAATCGATCGTTTGGTAACTCTTCCAACTTACGAAGAAGCAATTGCGCGTCTGATGGCAACCATGCAAGAAGCCTCTGCAGGTAAATTGGTTCGAACTCTGGCGGCACTACGCGATCAGAAAGAAGCTGCTTAAAGCTATTTCCGTTGTTGCTTTTTAACGTATAA
This sequence comes from Arsenophonus endosymbiont of Bemisia tabaci Q2, assembly GCF_902713415.1. GTDB lineage: Bacteria > Pseudomonadota > Gammaproteobacteria > Enterobacterales > Enterobacteriaceae > Arsenophonus. The sequence continues at coordinate 11,766 of NZ_CACTIE010000018.1, read as the reverse complement.
AATATTTCTGAATTTTAGGAACCCTTGTTATGTCTGTAATAACTAAAGAACAAATTCTTGATGCAGTTGCAGAAATGTCTGTAATGGACGTTGTTGCAATGATCACTATGATGGAAGATAAGTTTGGCGTTTCTGCTGCGGCAGCAGTCGCGGTTGCTGCACCTAATGCAGCTGAAGCAGTTGAAGAAAAAACTGAATTTGATGTTATCTTGTCTGCTATTGGTGCTAACAAAGTTGCGGTTATTAAAGCTGTTCGTACAGCAACTGGCTTAGGACTAAAAGAAGCTAAAGAAATGGTAGAATCAGCGCCAACAAAAATTAAAGAAGCAGTAAGCAAAGACGAATATGAAACATTGAAGAAATCGCTGGAAGATGCGGGTGCTTCTGTTGAAGTTAAATAAGCTTTGCTTTAAGTTGGGAGCCTAATTTTATAGGCTGACGGCTGGTGATTTTTTAGTCACCAGCCTTTTTGCGCTATAAAGTGTATTAGGGTATCAGTAATATTTCACACTGTTTAGTTACTGAGTGATCCTTTCAATGCTTTTTGCTATTGACGACTTAATATACTGCGTTTACGACTCTGACAATTAAAGCTTGGTAGTTATATAATGCAATGAAATGATTTAAGAGTAATAGCAATAAGTATTATGGAAAATAATCTGTTTTCCGTTCCAAAAAATAGTGTTGCAGATGCTGTCCTTTAGGACGGACAGAGTGGGCCACTGATCAGCAAGCTGAGGAACCCTATGGTTTACTCCTATACCGAGAAAAAACGTATTCGTAAGGATTTTGGCAAACGTCCGCAAGTTTTGGATGTTCCTTATCTTTTATCTATCCAACTTGACTCGTTCGCTAAATTTATCGAGCAAGATTTAGAAGGTCAGAATGGGCTGGAAGCAGCATTCCGTTCTGTATTTCCAATTCAAAGCTACAGTGGCAATGCTGAATTGCAATATGTTAGCTATCGTCTTGGTGAACCTGTATTTGATGTTAAAGAATGTCAGATCCGTGGTGTCACTTATTTTGCTCCTTTACGGGTTAAACTACGCCTTATTATTTACGAGCGTGAAGCACCAGAAGGCACAGTAAAGGATATAAAAGAGCAAGAAGTTTACATGGGTGAAATTCCACTCATGACGGATAATGCTACTTTTATTATCAATGGTACAGAGCGTGTTATTGTCTCTCAATTACATCGTAGCCCTGGTGTATTTTTTGATAGTGATAAAGGTAAAACCCATTCTTCAGGTAAGGTATTATATAATGCACGCATTATTCCTTACCGTGGTTCATGGTTAGATTTTGAATTTGATCCTAAAGATAATCTTTTCGTTCGTATTGATCGACGTCGTAAATTACCGGCGACCATTATTTTACGTGCGATGGATTATGGTACCGAAGAAATCCTCAATCTCTTTTTTGAGAAAACGATTTTCCAAATCAGTGATAATAAACTATTCATGACGTTGATACCTGAACGTTTACGTGGTGAAACGGCTTCTTTTGATATTGAAGCCAACGGTAAAGTCTATATTGAAAAGGGCCGCCGTATTACTGCACGTCACATTCGTCAGCTGGAAAAAGACCAAATTAGGAGTATTGAAGTACCTGTTGAGTATATTGCTGGTAAAGTGGTAGCTAAAGATTACATTGATGAAAGTACGGGCGAATTAATCTGTACAGCTAATACAGAACTTTCTCTGGATATGTTGGCACGTCTAAGTCAAGGCGGTCATAAAACCATTGAGACCTTATTTACTAATGACTTAGATCATGGTGCATATATTTCAGAAACATTGGGTACTGATCCAACAAATGATCGTTTAAGTGCATTAGTTGAAATTTACCGTATGATGCGTCCAGGCGAGCCACCTACTCGCGAAGCGGCAGAAAATCTGTTTGAGAACTTATTCTTTTCTGAAGAACGTTATGATCTTTCCGCTGTAGGGCGCATGAAATTTAATCGCTCACTAGATCGTGAAGCAATTGAAGGCTCAAGCATCTTAAGTAAACAAGATATCATTGATGTGATGAAAAAACTCATTGGTATTCGTAACGGTAAAGGTGAAGTTGATGATATTGACCATTTAGGTAACCGTCGTATTCGTTCAGTTGGCGAAATGGCTGAAAATCAGTTCCGAGTTGGTTTAGTGCGAGTTGAGCGTGCGGTTAAAGAGCGTTTAACATTAGGTGATTTAGATGCATTAATGCCTCAGGACATGATTAACGCAAAGCCGATTTCTGCTGCGGTTAAAGAATTTTTTGGTTCCAGCCAATTATCGCAGTTTATGGATCAGAATAACCCACTGTCTGAAATCACACATAAACGTCGTATTTCAGCATTAGGGCCTGGTGGATTAACACGTGAACGAGCTGGCTTTGAAGTTCGTGACGTACATCCAACGCACTACGGACGTGTATGTCCAATTGAAACACCTGAAGGACCAAATATCGGTTTGATTAATTCATTGTCTGTCTATGCGCAAACCAATCAGTATGGTTTTTTGGAAACACCTTATCGTTTGGTACGAGATGGTATCGTTACTGATGAAATTCATTATTTGTCAGCGATTGAAGAAGGTAACTACATCATTGCTCAGGCGAATACTGTTTTAGATGGTGATGGCCGGTTTGTTGAAGAATTAATCATTTGCCGTAATAAAGGTGAATCCAGTTTATTCAGCCAAGATCAAGTGGAATATATGGACGTTTCAACCCAGCAGGTTGTTTCTGTTGGAGCTTCATTAATTCCGTTCCTTGAACATGATGACGCAAACCGTGCATTGATGGGCGCGAACATGCAACGTCAGGCGGTACCGACGTTACGCTCAGATAAACCATTGGTTGGAACGGGTATGGAGCGTGCCGTTGCTGTTGACTCTGGGGTAACAGCGGTAGCTAAACGTGGTGGTACCGTTCAGTATGTTGACGCTTCACGGATTGTTATCAAAGTTAATGAAGATGAAATGTATCCTGGTGAAGCCGGCATTGATATCTATAATCTGACTAAATATACGCGTTCTAATCAGAACACTTGTATTAATCAAATGCCATGTGTTTCGCTCGGTGAACCGATTGAACGCGGTGATGTTTTGGCTGATGGACCATCGACTGATTTAGGTGAATTGGCGCTTGGTCAAAATATGCGCGTGGCGTTCATGCCCTGGAATGGTTACAACTTTGAAGATTCTATTTTGGTATCTGAACGAGTGGTAGAGGAAGATCGTTTCACCACCATTCATATTCAGGAATTAGCTTGTGTATCGCGTGATACTAAGTTAGGGCCAGAAGAGATTACGGCAGATATTCCTAACGTAGGTGAAGCTGCATTATCCAAATTGGATGAATCAGGTATTGTTTATATCGGTGCTGAAGTAACGGGCGGCGACATTCTGGTTGGTAAGGTAACACCGAAAGGTGAAACGCAATTAACGCCAGAAGAGAAATTGTTGCGCGCCATTTTTGGTGAAAAAGCTTCTGATGTTAAAGATTCTTCACTGCGTGTACCAAATGGGGTATCAGGAACGGTTATTGATGTACAAGTCTTTACCCGTGATGGCGTAGAGAAAGATAAACGTGCGTTAGAAATCGAAGAAATGCAGCTTCGTGATGCGAAGAAAGACTTAACTGAAGAGTTGCGTATCTTTGAAGCAGGCCTATTTGCCCGTATCCGAGCAGTACTAACTAATGGGGGTATTGAAGGTGAAAAACTGGATAAATTACCGCGTGAACGTTGGTTAGAATTATCCTTAAAGGATGAAGAAAAACAAAATCAGCTAGAGCAATTAGCTGAGCAGTATGATGAGCTGAAATCTGAATTTGAGAAGAAGCTAGAGGGTAAGCGTCGTAAGATCACTCAAGGTGATGATTTAGCGCCAGGCGTATTGAAAATCGTTAAAGTTTATTTGGCAGTAAAACGCCAAATCCAACCGGGCGATAAAATAGCCGGCCGGCATGGTAACAAAGGTGTTATTTCAAAAATAAACCCTGTTGAAGACATGCCTTACGATGAAAGTGGTAACCCTGTTGATATCGTTTTGAATCCATTGGGCGTACCATCACGTATGAATATTGGTCAAATTCTGGAAACCCATTTGGGGATGGCTGCTAAAGGTATTGGTGATAAAATCAATGCCATGCTGAAACAACAGTGTGAAGTAGCCAAATTAAGAGAATTTATTCAGAAAGCTTATGACTTAGGAGATGATCCTCGTCAAAAAGTTGATCTCAGTACCTTTTCTGATGAACAGGTTCTGCGGTTAGCACATAATTTGAAGAAAGGTATGCCAATTGCGACACCGGTCTTTGATGGTGCAAAAGAAAAGGAAATCAAAGAACTATTGACTTTAGCTCAGTTGCCGACTTCCGGTCAGATTACATTGTATGATGGTCGTACAGGCGAGAAATTTGAACGTCAGGTGACAGTTGGCTATATGTATATGCTAAAACTGAATCATCTTGTTGATGATAAAATGCATGCACGTTCAACAGGCTCCTATAGTCTGGTTACTCAACAACCGTTGGGTGGTAAAGCACAGTTTGGTGGTCAGCGTTTTGGTGAGATGGAAGTTTGGGCTCTGGAAGCATATGGCGCCGCTTACACCTTGCAAGAAATGCTTACCGTTAAATCCGATGATGTGAACGGACGTACTAAGATGTATAAAAACATCGTAGACGGCAACCATCAGATGGAACCACGAATGCCGGAGTCTTTCAATGTATTATTGAAAGAGATCCGTTCGCTGGGTATTAACATAGAACTGGAAGACGAGTAATAAGTGATGTTGTAAAGCTTAGTCGCGACTAAGCTTTACAAATTGTTACACTGGGTTTAGGAGGAAGTGGTTAAAACCGCTTCCTCGCAGGTTTAACTCCGACAGGAGCCATTCCGTGAAAGACTTATTAAAGTTTCTGAAAGCACAGACTAAAACAGAAGAGTTTGATGCGATCAAGATTGCTCTGGCCTCTCCAGATATGATCCGTTCATGGTCATTTGGTGAAGTGAAAAAGCCAGAAACTATTAACTACCGTACGTTCAAACCTGAGCGTGATGGTCTTTTCTGTGCACGTATTTTCGGGCCAGTTAAAGATTATGAATGTTTGTGTGGTAAATATAAACGATTAAAACACCGAGGTGTGATTTGTGAGAAATGTGGTGTTGAGGTTACTCAGACTAAAGTGCGTCGTGAACGTATGGGTCATATTGAGTTGGCTTCACCGACAGCACATATCTGGTTTCTAAAATCATTACCGTCACGTATTGGTTTGTTACTTGATATGCCTTTGCGTGATATTGAGCGGGTACTCTACTTCGAATCTTATGTTGTCGTCGAAGGGGGTATGACAAGCTTAGAGCGTGGACAAATCTTGACTGAAGAGCAATATCTTGATGCTTTAGAAGAGTTTGGTGATGAATTTGACGCTAAAATGGGTGCAGAAGCTATCCAATCTTTGCTAAAAAATCTTGATTTGGAGCAAGAGTGTGAAGTGCTACGTGAAGAGTTAAATACAACTAACTCTGAAACGAAGCGGAAGAAATTGACTAAGCGTATCAAACTGCTAGAAGCGTTTATTCAGTCTGGTAATAAGCCTGAGTGGATGATCCTGAATGTACTACCGGTATTACCCCCGGATTTGCGTCCGCTTGTTCCGCTAGATGGTGGTCGCTTTGCAACTTCTGATTTAAATGATTTATATCGTCGCGTTATTAACCGTAACAATCGTTTAAAGCGTCTATTGGATTTAGCTGCGCCTGATATCATTGTACGTAATGAAAAACGAATGCTACAAGAAGCGGTTGACGCACTGTTGGATAATGGACGTCGTGGACGTGTGATTACTGGTTCGAATAAACGTCCGCTGAAATCTTTGGCCGATATGATCAAAGGTAAGCAAGGTCGTTTCCGTCAGAACTTACTAGGTAAGCGTGTTGATTACTCAGGTCGTTCTGTTATCACGGTTGGTCCTTATCTTCACCTGCACCAATGTGGTTTGCCGAAGAGAATGGCATTAGAATTATTTAAGCCATTTATTTATGGTAAATTGGAATTACGTGGATTAGCGACAACGATCAAAGCAGCCAAGAAGATGGTTGAGCGTGAAGAAGCTGTCGTCTGGGATATTCTCGATGAAGTGATTCGTGAACATCCGGTGATGCTAAACCGTGCTCCAACGCTGCATCGTCTTGGTATTCAGGCGTTTGAGCCTATTTTGATTGAAGGTAAAGCAATCCAATTACACCCACTTGTGTGTGCTGCTTATAACGCTGACTTTGACGGTGACCAGATGGCTGTTCACGTCCCGTTAACTTTAGAAGCGCAGTTAGAAGCGCGTGCCTTAATGATGTCGACAAATAATATTTTGTCGCCAGCGAGTGGTGAACCTATCATAGTACCGTCTCAAGACGTGGTACTTGGTTTGTACTATATGACACGTGATTGTGTAAATGCTGAAGGTGAAGGCATGGTATTGTCTGGCCCGAAAGAAGCTGAGCGGGCTTACCGTGCAGGCTTAGCATCATTACATGCTCGCATTAAAGTCCGTATTACAGAAGAAGTCCGTGATGGTGACGGTAATGTTGAGGTTGCAATTCAGTTAGTTGATACCACAATTGGTCGCGCTATCTTATGGATGATTGTACCTAAAGGCCTGCCGTACTCATTGGTTAATCAGCCGTTGGGTAAAAAAGCAATTTCTAAAATGCTTAATACTTGTTACCGTGTTTTAGGTTTAAAACCAACCGTTATCTTTGCCGACCAGATCATGTATACCGGTTTTGCTTATGCAGCTCGTTCTGGTGCTTCTGTTGGTATTGATGATATGGTAATACCGGAGAAGAAAGCCAGTATTCTTGCTGAAGCTGAAGTTGAGGTTGCTGAAATTCAAGAACAGTTCCAATCAGGTCTGGTTACTGCGGGCGAACGTTATAACAAAGTTATTGACATTTGGGCTGCGGCTAATGAGCGTGTCGCAAAAGCGATGATGGAGAATTTATCCACAGAAACCGTTGTTAACCTTGATGGCCAAGACGAACAACAAGTTTCGTTTAACAGCATCTTTATGATGGCTGACTCTGGAGCACGTGGTTCTGCCGCACAGATCCGTCAGTTAGCGGGTATGCGTGGTTTGATGGCGAAGCCGGATGGTTCAATTATCGAGACACCGATCACCGCTAATTTCCGTGAAGGTTTGAACGTATTACAATACTTCATTTCAACTCACGGTGCACGTAAAGGTCTAGCCGATACCGCCTTGAAGACAGCAAACTCAGGTTATTTAACTCGTCGTTTAGTTGATGTTGCACAAGATCTGGTTGTCACTGAGGATGATTGTGGTACCCACGACGGTATTTTAATGACACCAGTTATTGAAGGTGGTGACGTTAAAGAACCTTTACGCGAACGTGTCTTGGGTCGAGTCACCGCGGAAGATATATTAGTACCTGGTACAGCGGACATTTTAATACCGCGTAACGCCTTATTAAGTGAAAAATGGTGTGATGAACTGGAAGCTAACTCTGTTGATAGCGTAAAAGTACGCTCTGTTGTAAGTTGTGAAACTGACTTCGGTGTTTGTGCGAAATGTTATGGACGTGATTTAGCGCGGGGTCATATCATCAATAAAGGTGAAGCTGTTGGTGTTATTGCTGCTCAATCAATCGGTGAGCCTGGCACACAGTTGACAATGCGTACATTCCATATTGGTGGTGCGGCATCACGTGCTGCTGCGGAATCGAGTATTCAGGTACGTAACAAAGGTAATATTAAACTAGTTAGTGCTAAGTTTGTAACAAATTTTGAAGGTCACTTGGTTATCACTTCTCGTAATACAGAATTGCAAGTGGTAGATGAATTTGGTCGAACCAAAGAAAGCTATAAAGTTCCTTATGGTGCACACCTGAATAAAGGTGATGGTGATGGCGTTAATGTTGGTGAAACCGTTGCTAACTGGGATCCACATACCATGCCGGTTATCAGTGAAGTTGCGGGTATTATTCGTTTCTCTGATATGGCAGATGGACAATCTATTATACGTCAGACAGATGAACTAACGGGTTTATCATCAATTGTTGTGCTCGATACAGCTGAGCGTACTGCGGGTAGTAAAGATTTACGTCCTGCATTGCGTGTTGCTGATGCGAAAGGCAATGATGTATTAGTTCCGGGTACTGATATGCCAGCGCAATATTTCTTGCCTGGTAAAGCGATTGTTCAATTGGATGATGGTGCAACAATTAATATTGGTGATACCTTAGCTCGTATTCCACAAGAATCGGGCGGTACCAAGGATATTACTGGTGGTTTACCAAGGGTTGCTGATCTATTCGAAGCTCGTCGACCAAAAGAGCCGGCTATTTTGGCTGAAATTAGCGGTATTATTTCTTTTGGTAAGGAAACTAAAGGTAAGCGTCGCCTAGTTATCACACCGATAGATGGTGATGATGCATACGAAGAAATGATCCCTAAATGGCGTCAGCTTAATGTCTTTGGAGGTGAGCGAGTTGAGCGTGGTGATGTGATTTCTGATGGCCCGGAATCACCGCATGATATTTTACGTTTGCGTGGAGCGCATTCTGTTGCTCGTTATATCACCAATGAAGTCCAGGAAGTTTATCGTCTACAAGGCGTAAAAATTAACGATAAGCATATTGAGGTTATCGTTCGTCAGATGTTACGTAAAGTCACAATTGTTGATGCTGGTAGCTCTGAATTCTTGGAAGGTGAACAAGTAGAGTATGCACGCGTTAAAGTAGCGAATCGTAAATTAGAGCAAGATGGAAAAGTGCCTGCTATCTTCAGTCGTGATCTGCTAGGTATTACCAAAGCGTCTCTGGCGACAGAGTCCTTTATCTCAGCAGCGTCATTTCAGGAAACAACACGTGTGCTTACCGAAGCTGCGGTGGCTGGAAAACGTGATGAACTTCGTGGTTTGAAGGAGAACGTCATTGTTGGCCGTCTAATTCCTGCCGGTACAGGCTATGCATATCATCAAGATCGGATGCGTCGTCGTCATATGGTTAATGAACCTGTTGAATCATCAGAAGTTAGCGCTGATAAGGCAACGGCTAATTTGGCAGAATTGCTAAATGCGGGTTTTGGTAACCGAGACCATGAGTAATGCAGCTTGATCTGTAAAAAATGCCCTCATAACGAGGGCATTTTTATAGCTATATTATGGAGAAAATTAAATAATGACACCCTGTCGTTTTATTACTTTATATATATTCAGTATTTTTATTTCTTTTTTTCTCAGTTTTCCACTTTATGCGGAAAACAGCATGGTTCCATTGTTAGAAACACGTCTTGATGTTGATCTCAAAAAACCAATGAAAGTTAGCCAGGATAGTCTCATTTATGCGGTAGTGTGAGGAAAAATACGGCCAGCTGATTGGTTATTGAAAAATTCGGTTTTATAGCTGGGCGACTTTAAAATGATTACAAGTAATTACTCTATATCAGTAAATTTATATTGGAGAAAAATATATATTTTGTAATCAAAATTAAGACGCTTAGCTATACTTATGCAATCGGCGAAAAATAATTTTTACCGTTTTCATTTTGCTAATAGTGTTGGCTATATTACTCAGCAAAAAGCTTTTGAGGCAAAAAATCAGTTTCCGGCTGATACTTTAAAACAATTAGATCAGCCACTTTATGACTATTTAGTGACCACTAAAAAAACGCCTATCTATGAAAATGCAGATGAGAAAAGCACGGTTATTGATTTTCTGTCCGCCAATTTACCTTATCCAGTACTAAGTCGAATAGCGAAGAAAGTTGAGCTTGACTCATCATCCATGAGCTCTTAGTTTATTATTGATCTTGCTGGTAGACTGGCTTTTATTGATGGTCAGGATGTTTCATTAGATAAAGGGATCCCAATTCTCACCTATCATCATTTACTTCCTGATAATGAAAATAAATTATTTCGTCATACTGCAACAACTATAGCTAAGCGACTTAATTTTGATTACACCATATTGAGTGCGAACAAAATATCTGTGTCGCATCCGAGCGCTCTTTTTTTGCATTTAGCTTGTGCCCATTTATGTTCAATTGGATTAAGATCTGGCGAATAGGTAGGCAAATATTCCACCATATGCCCCGCATCGATGATGACTTGTTGAATACTCTGTTTCTTGTGAAAAGTTGCATTATCCATCATGATTACACTGTTTTTAGGAAGTACTGGGATAAGGACTTGGGTGACCCATGCATAGAAAACATCGCTGTTAATATTGATATCAAATAATCCGATAGCAAACAGCGTTGTGCCCAATAAAGCGCCGATAACATTTGTTCTTCCTTTAGCTCCCCAGTTCTTGAGACCAACACACCGTTGACCTTTCGGGGAATAGCCGTGAGTCCGCGGGGTATCGTGTGAAAAACCACTTTCATCAATAAAAACAATATGCTTGCCTTCTTTTTCATACTGTTGTTTTTTTGTTGAAACGTTTGTCGAGTGTTTTCGTCGGCTTTCGGATGACGTAGAGTTTTTTTATAGGTCAATCCCATTTTTTTAAGAGCTTGCCAAATGGCCTTCTGACAAACGCCAAAACGCTCTGCACGCTCTTTTTGGTAAGCATCTGGATATTGTTCAACATCTTTTATCAACTCGGATTTATCGATTTTTCGCTGACGCGTAGTCGATGCTTTTGGCTCTATTTGATTAATCCAACGCGATACAGATGCAGAGCCAATCCGAAATTGCTTCGCTGTTTCTCGGATACTCAACCCTTCTTCTTCCATCGTAAATATCACTTTACGTCTAAAATCAATTGAATAGCTTATATAAATAATGTCATCAAAATTAAGTCGCTTAGCTATATATGGGACATTTAAGGCAAAAATTGGAAGACGATCCAACTAAACCAGTACAGCTAGTGACTGAAACTGGAATTGGCTACCGCTTTATGCCTTAATAAAAATCAACTTTATCTTTATTATGATAATGCACTTAATTTTGCATTATCACTGCTTTTATCAATATTTAACCCAACAAATCTATTATGTCACCTTTATAGATTAACATCCTTCCGGCCCTATAGGGCAAGGGGGTGTCAAAGGGATATTAATATAAAACCTAACCGATCTGTTCTTATTTCGGATAATTAATTTAAGTTAGAATCAAATAAAGCAATTCTGGGAATTAAAATTTACCAGACAGGGAAAATTTTATTATAAGAAATGAAAATCTTGTCTATGTTATATAAACATCAGTTTCTACTACAGGAACAATAAATCAATCCGCTAAACCCCTTTTATGTTTTAGCGACTAATACTCAGCACCATTCTTAACTTCTCACCATTATTGTAACAGAAAATTTACTTTTTCATTGTTTTCCCACCACTATTTAAGTTATATAATTTAGATACGGGTATAACTATAAATAAAAGTTTTATTTTAAATAAAGGATTATTTAAAAAATGAATTATTCAAAATGTTTATTCTTTTCACTGGTTGTATAGCTAAGCGACTTAATTTTGATTACACGATATTGAGTGCGAACAAAATATCTGTGTCGCCTCCGAGCCCTTTTTATTTGCATTTAGCTTGTGGCGATTTATGTTCAATTGGATTAAGATCTGGGGAATAGGTAGGAAAATATTCCACCATATGCCCCGCATCGATGATGACTTGTTGAATATTCTGTTTCTTGTAAAAAGTTGAATTATCCATCATGATTACACTGTTTTTAGGAAGTACTGGGATAAGGACTTGGGTGACTCATGCATAGAAAACATCGCTGTTAATATTGATATCAAA
>NZ_CACTIE010000017.1 GCF_902713415.1 Arsenophonus endosymbiont of Bemisia tabaci Q2 | reverse complement strand
ATATGGTATATAATCAAAATCAAGTCGCTTAGCTATAAGCGTACTTCCCAAGTTATTCGGCAGTTATAGCTGGGCGACTTTAAAATGATTACAAATAATTACTCTATATCACTAAATTTATATTGGAGAAAAACATATATTTTGTAATCAAAATTAAGACGCTTAGCTATAAGTTGGTTCGCGATAGGTTTAATGATCTTATGCGCGGCAGTTTTAGCTTGCGCAAAATTTTTTCGGTTAGATTACGATCTTTAAAATAATGTTCAAGCCAAGTAACGCAACCCATATTAAGGCTAAAAAGTTAATTATTTTTAACATTAGTACCGTTAATAATTTCAGTAGTACCCCCAATATCTATCACTAGTCGTTTATCTGAACCGCCAGTGGTATATGTTACTCCCTAATAAATGAGTTGAGCTTCTTCTTCTCCAGTAATGATTCTGATGGAATGCCCTAAAATATTTTCTCCTTGCTTAATAAAGCAGTCGGCATTCTTAGCGAGACGAAGTGTTGCTGTAGCAACAATTTGTACTTGTTCAGTAGGAATATCTTGTAAATACTCGGAAAAAGATGCAGACATTGCCAGGCACGATCCATGGCTTGTTGAGATAAATAGTTATTTTCATCGAGACCCGCGGCCAGTCTGACTTTACGCTTGATGCGAGGAAGGGTCTGTACATAACCAGAAATTTCTCGTACTACTAACATATGAAAGCTGTTACAATCAAGATCGATTGCTGCGTAAAAGCCATGATTTTAACATAATATTTATTAGCTCGGACGTTTACGATTGTTGCGTGAATTATTCTGTCGGCATTGGCTATTATTGTTACGACGTGTTCCATTAGTACGTGGACGACGACGTGGTTTTGGTGTAGGTAAATCTTGTAATAATGCTTCACTGTTGTATTTGCTGACAGGGATTTGATGCTGAATATACTCCTCAATAGCAGGTAAATTTAAAGAATACTCTTCACAAGCCAGACTAATTGAATGACCACTCTCACCGGCGCGGCCGGTACGACCAATACGATGAACATAATCTTCACAATCATCAGGTAGGTCATAATTAAATACATGAGTGACAGATGGGATATGTAAACCTCTGGCGGCAACATCTGTTGCAACTAAGATATCTAAATGGCCTTGAGTAAACTGTTCAAGAATGCGTAGCCGTTTTTTTTGTGCTACATCGCCAGTTAATAAGCCAACGCGGTGACCATCAGCAGCAAGATGAGCCCAGATATCTTCACAGCGATGTTTGGTATTACCAAAAATTATACATTTTTCGGGCCACTCTTCCTCGATTAACGTTTGTAACAGACGCATTTTTTCTTCGTTAGAAGGATAGAAAAGTTCTTCTTTAATGCGATGACCTGTTTTTTGTTGAGGTTCTACCTCAATATATTTGGGTTGATTCATTTGTTCAAATGCCAGTTCTTGAACACGATAAGAAAGTGTTGCGGAAAAGAGTAAATTCAAGCGTTGAGTGGCGGGTGGCATTCGACGAAATAGCCAGCGAATATCTTTAATAAAACCAAGATCATACATACGGTCAGCTTCATCAAGTACAACCACTTGAATGAGACCTAAATGAACGTCGCCTTGTTTGGTATAATCGATTAAACGCCCGGTCGTACCGATAAGAACATCTACACCCGACTGGAGCACATGCAGTTGTTCGTCGTAGCCATCACCACCATAAGCTAAACCCATTTTTAGGCCCGTTATAGCGGCTAATTCTTTTGCATCAGTATATATCTGAACCGCTAATTCTCGTGTAGGAGCCAGAATTAGAGCTCTGAGTTGGTTAACTTGTCGTTCTGAATTTGTTGGATGTGTTAGTAAATAATGAAATGTTGAGGTAAGAAAAGCCAATGTCTTACCCGTTCCTGTTTGTGCCTGCCCCGCAACATCACGGCCTTCGACAGTAAAAGGCAATGTTGACGCTTGTATCGGCGTACAGTTATGAAAGCCATTTTTATTAAGGGCTTCAATAACTTTAGGGTGTAAGGCGAAGTCTATAAACTTCTTGTCTGTCAAATGTGTTTTACTCATAGTGTGTTAGAATATCAGTTAACGGTTGCTTTATGAAAGAAGATTGTTTGAAATAAAGCAAACATGGTTAAATTAATGTTAGACTGAAAGAGCATAAAAATTTTATCCTTGGAGTATCGCAATGAGCGACAAAGTTATTCATCTATCTGATGGAGATTTTAATACAAAAGCCTTAGGGGCAGAAAAGCCAGTATTAGTTGATTTTTGGGCAGAATGGTGTGGCCCTTGTAAAATGATTGCTCCCATTTTAGACGAAATTGCTGATGAATATGCAGCTAAATTGATTATTGGAAAATTGAATGTTGACGATAATCGTGAAACAGCGACTAAATATGGTATTCGTAGCATTCCTACTTTAGCACTTTTTAAAGACGGTGAGCTGATTAATAAGCAAGTTGGTCTTTTGTCTAAAACTCAATTAAAAGAATTTTTAGACAAAAACATCTAATTTCCCGTAAAATATTAACAACAGACGTTTAGTAGGCTAATATTTTTCTCAATTTGCTATTAGACGTCTGCTTTGAAGCATTGTAATTTAGGGTCACTATTTAACAATATTTAACACTATTTAATATGATACGCGTTTTTATCTTAATGTGTACATACTGAATATGTTATTGTATAAACATATTTGTTATCTCTGAATAATCTATATCCTACAATGGTTTAAATTCTATTGACTCTCATAGAAATAATTCTTTTAGAGAATGACATGTTCCATTTGTTATTTGCTTGGTGCTGTTTTATACGGCCTAACAAGTAAAAAAGTAAGATTTTCTCATCAAATTTGAGATGAATTCTTATAGTCTTATTCTGTCTTTTCTGTATAAAGAGTGTTATCTAAGGTAGTAAATTAACAAATTACTGCGACTACATGAATTTATATCCTAATGAAATTGATATATTCATCAAGAATCGTTAAGGTTTTGTATTTTTATTTAAATAGGCACTTAGAGATTGCTATATTATTTATTGTTCATAGTTTTATTGTTCATAGTTCAAAAAATATACCCCGAGTTTAAGAACCCACCATTATGAATCTTACCGAATTAAAAAATACGCCGGTATCTGAATTGATTACTCTTGGCGAAAGTATGGGGCTAGAGAACCTAGCCCGCATGAGAAAACAGGATATTATTTTCTCGATTTTGAAGCAGCATGCGAAAAGTGGGGAGGATATTTTTGGTGATGGCGTGCTAGAAATTTTGCAGGATGGATTTGGATTCCTTCGTTCTGCTGACAGCTCTTATCTAGCAGGTCCTGATGATATTTATGTTTCTCCTAGTCAGATTCGTCGCTTTAATCTACGAACAGGAGATACCATATCAGGAAAAATTCGTCCTCCTAAGGAAGGCGAACGCTATTTTGCCCTACTAAAAGTTAATGAAGTCAACTTTGATAAACCTGAAAACGCCCGTAGTAAAATCCTGTTTGAAAACCTAACACCGCTGCATGCTAATAACCGTCTACGTATGGAGCGTGGCAATGGTTCAACAGAAGATTTGACTGCTCGTGTTCTGGATTTGGCCGCACCGATTGGGCGTGGGCAGCGTGGTTTAATTGTTGCTCCACCAAAAGCAGGTAAAACCATGTTATTGCAGAATATTGCAGCTAATATTGCCAATAACTATCCAGACTGTGTTTTGATGGTGTTGCTAATTGATGAGCGACCAGAAGAAGTGACCGAAATGCAACGCCTGGTTAAAGGTGAAGTCATTGCATCAACCTTTGATGAACCTGCATCTCGTCATGTTCAGGTTGCTGAAATGGTAATAGAAAAAGCTAAGCGCTTAGTTGAACACAAAAAAGATGTCATCATTCTTTTAGATTCGATTACGCGTCTTGCTCGTGCTTACAACACAGTGGTTCCTTCCTCTGGAAAAGTATTGACTGGTGGGGTGGATGCAAATGCTTTGCACCGTCCGAAACGTTTTTTTGGTGCTGCACGTAATGTAGAAGAAGGTGGAAGCCTAACGATAATTGCTACAGCATTAGTTGATACCGGTTCCAAAATGGATGAAGTAATCTACGAGGAGTTTAAAGGCACCGGCAATATGGAGCTACATTTGTCGCGGAAAATAGCGGAAAAACGTGTTTTTCCGGCGATTGATTATAATCGTTCTGGTACTCGTAAGGAAGAATTATTAACCTTACCGGATGAGTTACAGAAGATGTGGATATTGCGTAAAATTATTCATCCTATGGGTGAAATTGATGCAATGGAATTTTTAATTAATAAATTGGCAATGACGAAAACGAACGATGAATTTTTCGATTTTATGAAGCGTTCTTAAATTGCTGTTTGTTTAATGAGTTATTGAAAAGCGCCACTTTTATGTGGCGTTTTATTTTGTTCGTTTTTGTTATCCAATAGTATCTGTTTTGGTATAGATTTTGCTTACTAATAAGCAGTGCAAGATAATGGAAATGTTTCGTTATTGTTACATATACGCTAACTTAAAGTACACTTATAGTCTATACATGGAAATGGGTGCAGTGGATGATTTCTAAAAAAAATTATAAGAGAGTAAATGTAAATATTGTGGACACACTAAATTTACTAATCGACGTTTTTTGGGTTTTCTTGTTTTCTCTGATTTTCATATTTATTGCGAGAAAAGTGGCAAAAAGATTTGCTCTAGTAGATGAACCTAATCATCGAAAAAAACACCAAGGAGAAATTCCTTTGGTTGGTGGTATTGCGGTTTTTTGGTATCGGTTTAGCATTCATGATTACGCCCGAATATATTCTTCATAAATGGTTGTATTTGATTTGTGCTGGGGTTTTGGTATTTGTTGGAGTATTAGATGATCGCTTTGATATTAGTGTTAAAATTCGAGCAACTATTCAAGCTATTGTTGCGTTGGTCATGATTTATTTTGCTGGTCTAACGTCAGATAACTTAGGTTATGCTTTTGGGCCATGGCATGTAACGTTGGGGCCTTTAAGCTATTTAATGACATTATTTGCTGTTTGGGGCGCAGTCAATGCTTTTAACATGGTTGATGGTATTGATGGTCTGCTTGGTGGGCTTTCTTGTGTCTCCTTTGCTACATTAGAGATTTTGCTTTATCAAAATGGCAATATGGCATTAGCTTTTTGGTGTTTTGCTCTTATTGCTGCCATTCTCCCTTATATATTCTATATTCCTGAATTTAGGTTTATTAGGAAAGCGTTATAAAGTGTTTATGGGGGATGCGGGTAGTACATTAATTGGTTTTACTATTCTTTGGTTGCTATTGAAGTCGACACAAGGTGAGCAACCATCGATTAAACCAGTGAACTGCCCTTTGGATTATTGCTATTCCTCTGATGGATATGATTGCCATTATGTATCGGCGTCTAAGTAAAGGAATGAGTCCTTTTTCACCAGATAGACAACATATTCATCATTTAATTATGCGTTCAGGTTTTACCTCAAGTCAGGCTTTTATCTTGATTACAGTGTCGGCAGCTATTTTAGCAGCGGTAGGTATGATGGGTGAACGTTCAAATTTTATTCCTGAATGGGTGATGTTGGCATTATTTTTGCTTATATTTGCTATCTTATGGCTACTGTATTAAACGTGCTTGGAAAGTGGCGCGTTTTGTAAAACGTGTTAAACGTCGGATGCAACGTATAGCAAAATAAATAAACAAATGTTTAAAGGAGTTTCATATAACTAAGCGACTTAATTTTGATGACATTATTTATATGAGCTATTCAATTGATTTTAGACGTAAAGTGATATTTACGATGGAAGAAGAAGGGTTGAGTATCCGAGAAACAGCGAAGCAATTTCGGATTGGCTCTGCATCTGTATCGCGTTGGATTAATCAAATAGAGCCAAAAGCATCGACTACGCGTCAGCGAAAAATCGATAAATCCGAGTTGATATAGCTGAGCGACTTTAAAATGATTACAAGTAATTACTCTATATCAGTAAATTTATATTGGAGAAAAACATATATTTTGTAATCAAAATTAAGACGCTTAGCTATAAAAGATGTTGAACAATATCCAGATGCTTACCAAAAAGAGCGTGCAGAGCGTTTTGGCGTTTTTCAGAAGGCCATTTGGCAAGCTCTTAAAAAAATGGGATTGACCTATAAAAAAACTCTACGTCATCCGAAAGCCGACGAAAACACTCGACAAACGTTTCAACAAAAAACAACAGTATGAAAAAGAAGGCAAGCATATTGTTTTTATTGATGAAAGTGGTTTTTCACACGATACCCCGCGGACTCACGGCTATTCCCCGAAAGGTCAACGGTGTGTTGGTCTCAAGAACTGGGGAGCTAAAGGAAGAACAAATGTTATCGGCGCTTTATTGGGCACAACGCTGTTTGCTATCGGATTATTTGATATCAATATTAACAGCGATGTTTTCTATGCATGGGTCACCCAAGTCCTTATCCCAGCACTTCCTAAAAACAGTGTAATCATGATGGATAATGCAACTTTTCACAAGAAACAGAGTATTCAACAAGTCATCATCGATGCGGGACATATGGTGGAATATTTGCCTACCTATTCGCCAGATCTTAATCCAATTGAACATAAATGGGCACAAGCTAAATGCAAAAAAAGAGCGCTCGGATGCGACACAGATATTTTGTTCGCAGTCAATATGGTGTAATCAAAATTAAGTCGCTTAGCTATAGCAGTGACAAAATCAGAAACACAACCCAAACCTAATTCTCACTGACAGTCTCTTGAATATGAGCTAGATATTAGAAGTTTATTTTGTGCGCTATGGCAGGGAAAAATATGAATTATCTCTTTAGCATTTATTTTTTCAGCTGTTGCATTGATCGTTTCTTACCATGATGCCACAAAAATGGAGTGCTAATGCTGTCACTGATTTACCTACAGTTAATAATTTAGGTGCATATTATTCCCAGCAGCAATTTTTGCGAAATTTGGATTCGCATATTCATATTAATGAAAGACAGGATAATCAGTTGCCAACAATTTCGAATCAGGTTTATCAAGAATTTACTACTCAAGTAGGTTCTTATGATACCCGGCGAGAGTTTTGGTTAAATAGTGATTACTATAAAACCCGCATGGAAAGAAATGCTAAGGCTGATGCTGCATTACTTGATGAATTAATTGATGATATTCAATTCACTCCCCCAAGATGATAATAAGATACTTCATAATATAGCTAAGCGTCTTAATTTTGATTACAAAAATATATGTTTTTCTCCAATATAAATTTACTGATATAGAGTAATTACTTGTAATCATTTTAAAGTCGCCTAGCTATAATGTAAAATTAGTTGCTGAGACGGCTACTGATACAAACCGATTACTACGTGAATATATTTTTTTGCCAACAAACGAACTAGTTTTAATCTTAATGAACAGATTAAAGGCGCGTGGGCAGCAAAGGCACAGTCTTTAAAAGCATTAATTAAACGCCAGGAAATTGGTCGCAAAGGCAAATTATGAACGGCGTTTAAATAACCTACAGCAATCGTTCAAAGTTGCGCAAAAGCAAGGTATTTTACGTAATAAAGTTGATGTTCCCATCGATCAGCTGCCTGATTCAGAAATGTTTCTATTAAGTACTTCATTATTACAAGCAGAAATTGAGACATTACAGGCAACAGGGCCTAATTATGATGAAAGCTATGATCAAAATATAGCGATGTTAACGACATTAAATTTAGAACCCGCTCTCAAGAATAATTTTCAAACTTATCGCTATTTAAGAACACCAGAAGATCCCGTTAAACGTGATAGCCCTCGTCGAGCATTAATGATGGTCATTTGGGGAATGATTGGTGCCTTAAGTGGAATAGGTATTGTGTTGTTAAGACGTAATACCTAATTATTTGCTAAACATATAGCAATAGATGACTTCAACAAACTATTAATATGTTGAAGGTAAAATCATTATTGATGATACATCTCATTAGTAGATGAGGTTACAATAAAAAAAGAGTCACTGTGAAAGTGTTGACTGTGTTTGGTACTCGTCCTGAAACCATAAAAATGGCTCCACTGGTACATGCTTTGACAAACGATAAGGCTTTTGAGTCGAAAGTTTGCGTAACTCCTCAACATAGAGAAATGTTGGATCAGGTATTGCATCTTTTTGAGATAACACCTGATTATGATTTAGATATTATGACACCGGGACAAGATTTAACGGATATTACCTGTCGTATTCTTGAAGGAATGAAACCCGTATTGTTATCTTTTAAACCCGATGTGGTATTGGTTCATGGTGATACTGCTACCACGATGGCAACCAGCCTGTCTGCTTTTTATCAGCGTATTCTGGTTGGTCATGTTGAAGCAGGATTGCGTACTGGTAACTTATATTCTCCCTGGCCGGAAGAAGCCAATCATAAAATTGCCAGCCATCTGGCAACGTATCACTTTGCGCCTACCGAGTATTCACGAAAAAATTTACAGCATGAATCGATCCCTGCTAATCGTATTTTTGTTATTGGTAACACTGTAATCGATGCGTTGTTTTGGGTGCGTGATAAGGTTATCAATGATGCCAAAATACGATCAAGCCTTGCCGCGCAATACCCTTTTCTTGACCAAAATAAAAAAATGCTACTGGTTACAGGGCATAGGCGGGAAAGTTTTGGTAGCGGATTTGAACGTATTTGTCATGCATTAACTGAAATTGCCAAAAATCATCCTGATGTTCAAGTTTTCTATCCGGTTCATCTTAATCCTAATGTCACTGAACCAGTGCAACGCATTTTGCAGGGTATTAATAATATAAACCTGATTGATCCACAGGATTATTTACCTTTTATTTATTTAATGAATAACGCTTATTTGATCCTGAAAGATTCAGGGGGTATTCAAGAAGAAGGGCCAGCTTTAAGTAAGCCAGTATTAGTGATGCGTGATACTACTGAGCGACCTGAAGCGGTTGAAGCTGCTACGGTACGTTTAGTGGGTACGCAAACAGAAAATATTGTTCAAGCCGTAACACAATTACTTACAGATGACCATGCATACGAGAAAATGAGCCGGGCGCATAATCCTTATGGTGATGGTAAAGCATGCCAGCGAATTCTTGAAGCGTTGAAGAAAAATCAGGTGACATTATGAGTTTTGAAACTATTTTTGTTATTGGTTTAGGTTATATCGGTTTACCGACTGCTGTCGCTTTCGCTGCTCGGCAGAAAAAAGTAATTGGGGTTGATGTTAATCAACATGCGGTGGATACGATTAATCAAGGTAAAATTCATATTGTTGAACCCGATTTAGATAAAACGGTAAAAACAGCCGTAGAAGCTGGCTATTTAAAAGCGTTTACTACACCGCAAAGGGCAGATGCGTTTTTAATTGCGGTTCCTACACCGTTTAAAGATGATCATCAGCCTGATCTCTCTTATGTCATGGCAGCGGCAGAATCAATAGCGCCATTATTGAAAAAAGGCGATTTGATTATTCTAGAGTCTACCTCGCCAACTGGAGCGACGGAGCAAATCGCACAGCGGCTAGCAGCTATGCGATCTGATCTGACATTTCCACAGCAACAGGGTGAAAACTCAGATATTGATATTGCTTATTGCCCTGAGCGGGTTTTACCAGGCAAAGTCATGGTTGAGTTGATCAAAAATGATCGGGTAATCGACGGCATGACGATGAAATCATCCCAACGAGCCAGTGAGTTATATCGTATTTTCCTTACCGGGTGAATGTGTGTGATCACGAATGCCAAAACGGCAGAAATGTGTAAATTAACAGAAAATAGTTTTTGCGATATAAATATTGCTTTTGCCAATGAACTCTCTTTATTTTGCGCAGAACAAGGGATTAATGTTTGGGAGTTGATTAACTTGGCCAATCGTCACCCACGGGTCAATATTTTACAGCCAGGTCCAGGTGTTGGAGGCCATTTTATTGCAGTCGATCCTTGGTTCATTGTTGCTCAGAATCCAAAGCAATCTCGTTTGATCCAGAAAGCCCGTTTGGTTAATGACAGAAAGCCAATTTGGATGTTCGATCAGGTCAAGACAATATTAGCTGATTGTTTAACCGAAACAAGCAAACGGGCAAATGAAATTAAAATTGCCTGCTTCGGTCTTCGGTTTAGCCTTTAAACCGGATATTGATGATTTACGAGAAAGCCCCTCTATGCAAATCACTAAAATGATTGCAAATTGGCATACTGGTATCACTTATGTAGTAGAACCTAATATTAATAAATTGCCAAATGTACTGAAAGGTCTTTGTCAATTGGTCTCTACTGAAGTTGCCGTTGCTAATGCAGATATTATTTTGTTACTGGTTGATCATAAAAAATTTAAGGCGATTAAGGGTGAACAAATCCGACAAAAATGGGTAGTTGATACCAAAGGAGTTTGGCGTTGAAACGTATTTTAATTACTGGTGGGGCTGGATTTATTGGTTCGGCAGTTGTTCGTTATATCATTGAGCATACTAACGGTTGTTCGTTATATCATTGAGCATACTAACGATAGTGTGCTAGTGGCTGATAATTTGACTTATGCTGGTAATCTGGAATCGTTAGCGTCAGTGAGAGAAAGTCCTCGCTATGCTTTTGCCAAAATAAATATTTGTGATCGACCGGAAATTAATGAAATTTTTCAGCGATATCAACCTAATGCTATTATGCATTTAGCGGCAGAAAGTCATGTTGATCGCTCGATCGATGGGCCAGCCGCCTTTATCGAAACCAATATTGTCGGTACTTATCTTTTATTGGAGGCTGCTCGCAATTATTGGAATCATTTGAACCCGCAGAAAAAACAGTCATTTCGTTTCCATCATATTTCTACCGATGAAGTTTATGGCGATCTGCATACCACTGAGGGGCTATTTACCGAAACAACCCCCCTTATGCACCGAGTAGCCCTTACTCAGCTTCGAAGGCTTCCAGTGACCATTTAGTTAGAGCCTGGCAGCGTACTTATCCCTTATCGACTTTGGTGACCAATTGCTCAAATAATTATGGCCCTTATGACTTCCCTGAAAAATTAATTCCTTTGATGATCTTGAACGCCATAGCTGGTAAATCATTGCCTGTTTATGGTCAAGGTGAACAGATACGTGATTGGCTGTATGTTGAAAATCATGCCCGTGCATTACATTTAGTCATCAGTCAAGCCGATGGAGGTAAAACTTATAATATTGGTGGCCATAATGAACGTAAAAATGTTGATGTAGTAAAGACAATTTGCTGCTTGCTCGAAGAGTTACGTCCGGTTAAGCCTGAAGGTGTGGCTCACTATTGTGATTTAATTACCTATGTCGCGGATCGTCCAGGCCATGATGTTCGTTATGCTATTGATGCTAGCAAGATAGAACAAGAGTTAGGATGGAAACCACAAGAGACCTTTGAATCGGGTATTCGTAAAACCGTTGAATGGTATTTGAACAATGAAACCTGGTGGCGCCATGTGCAAGACGGTTCATATGCAGGTGAACGTCTAGGCATCGCGACAAAAATAGGAAACGAGGAGAGGTGATGAAAGGCATTGTTTTTGCTGGTGGCTCTGGAACTCGTTTGTACCCTATTACACGAGGAGTTTCTAAACAACTGTTACCTATTTATGATAAACCGATGATTTACTATCCCCTTTCGGTACTGATGTTGGCCGGTATCCGAGAAATATTGATTATTTCCACGCCTGAAGATCTGCCTAATTATCAACGGTTACTTCGCGATGGTGATGCCTTTGGTGTTCATTTCAGTTATGCCGCACAACCTTTGCCGGACGGATTAGCGCAGGTGTTTTTGATCGGTGAAAGTTTTATAGGTGATGATGCTTGCTGTTTGATATTAGGTGACATAATATTTATTTTGGGCAGGCTTTTAGCGATAAATTGAAATCTGTGGTGGCTCGTCAGTCGGGAGCAACAATTTTTGCGTATCAGGTGATGGATCCTGAACGTTTTGGCGTAGTTGAATTTGATGAAAAGTTCAAAGTACTGTTTATTGAAGAAAAACCTCAGCAACCTAAATCTAACTGGGCGGTTACTGGCCTCTATTTTTATGATAATCAAGTAATTGACTTTGCTAAAAAATTAAACCTTCGCTACGTGGAGAACTTGAGATCACCTGTCTGAATCAAATGTATCTTGAGCGTGGAGAGCTAAATGTTGAGCTGTTGGGACGCGGATTTGCTTGGTTAGATACCGGCACCCATGACAGTTTGATTGAAGCGAGTATGTTTGTGCAAACCGTTGAGAAAAGGCAGGGATTTAAAATCGCTTGTCTGGAAGAAATAGCATGGCGTAACGGTTGGTTGACGGATGAACAGGTTAAAAAATCAGCGGAAAAACTGGCGAAAACCGGTTATGGGCAATATTTACAGGATTTTCTGCATGTCTATCCACGCGAATATTGAAATACTCAGTTGGGAAAGTGCTTTCTTTAAGCGTAAAACGGCCAAGTTACATTTTGCGCTCGATGCAACAATTGTCTCATTAGATCAACTAGTTGACTACGATATTGTGCAAGCTAAAATTGCTACCGCTGATACTAAACAGATTGATGCAATATTGGCGATGGGTTTTGGCTGGTAGAAGGTGAAATCGATTTTTGTCTAGATATTGCCAGTAGGGCAAAAAAATCACAGTTTAGATCTAGCTGTGGCGACGGAACAGGATATTGAAATATTGAAAAGTATTGCGGCTAAGGCTTTTTCATATAGTTGTTTTCGCCCGCCCTGGTATCAATTAACAGATAATGCCCGTTTTTATTCTGTTTGGCTTGAAAAAGCAGTTAAGGGTACTTTTGATGATCTTTGTTTATTAGTTAACGATAAGCAAGGAAATATTCAAGGTTTTGTCACCATAAGGAAACTGCCAACTGAAAAGAGGCGCGTATTGGTTTATTAGCCACCGCTCCAGCCCATCAGGGAAAAGAGGTTGGTAAACAATTACTAGCAGCTGCCTATCAATGGTGTGAGCAGGAAGGGGTAGAGCGATTAAGGATAGCGACTCAAATCAGCAATATTTTTGCTATGCGTCTCTATTCACAAATGGGTGCACAAATTGAAAGCACAGCTTATTGGTTATATCGAGGATGACATGATCCCATTTAATAAACCACCGATTATTGGTACTGAATTAAGTTACATGCAAGAAGCCATGCAGAGTGGCAAATTATGTAGTGATGGGCACTTTACTCAGCGTTGTGAAGAGTGGATGGAAAAGCATTTCCAGTGTCCGAAAGTGCTGTTGACACCTTCTTGTACCGCCTCTTTGGAAATGGCGGCGATTTTGCTTGATATTAAACCTGGCGACGAAGTCATTATGCCAAGTTTTACCTTTGTTTCTACTGCTAATGCTTTTGTGCTAAGGGGCGCAACGATTGTCTTTATGGATATACGGCCTGATACCATGAATATGGATGAGACTAAAATTGAAGCGGCGATCACGGCAAAAACTTGCGCTATTGTCCCTGTTCACTATGCTGGTGTGGCTTGTGAGATGGGTACCATTATGGCATTGGCAAAAAAACACCATCTCTATGTTGTTGAAGACGCGGCTCAAGGTGTTATGTCCACTTATAACGGGAAAGCGCTTGGAACGATAGGGCATATTGGTTGTTATAGTTTTCATGAAACAAAAAATTACTCTTGCGGTGGTGAAGGAGGATCGATACTGATTAATGAACCGTCATTTATCGAGCGAGCAGAAATTGTGCGGGAAAAAGGCACGGATCGCAGTCAATTTTTCCGTGGCCAAGTTGATAAATATACTTGGCGAGACATTGGTTCTAATTACTTAATGTCAGATCTACAAGCCGCTTATTTATGGGCGCAATTGGAGCAGGCGAATAAAATTAATCAGCGTAGGCTAGCGTTATGGAAAAAATATTATCAAGCGGCTTAAACCTTTCGCTGAAGTAGGTAAATTAGATTTGGCGGTTATACCGGCAGATATAGAACATAATGCCCATATGTTCTATATCAAATTAAAAGATATTGAACAAAGAACCGCGTTTAATAAGCATATGCAAGCAGCAAATATTTTGTCAGTATTTCATTATGTTGCTTTACACTTTAGTCCAGCAGGTCATAAATTTGACCGTTTTCATGGTGATGATTGTTATACGACGAAGGAAAGTGATCGTTTAGTTCGTTTACCGATGTTTTATAATCTTACCGGTGAAGAGCAGCAACAAGTGATCAATCAAATCCAATGTTTTTTTGCTTAATATGTCATTAGCTAAAGCGTCTGTTTGGACAGCTATTTCAACCTTAATAAAAATTGGGGCAGGGTTAGTTGTTATCAAATTATTGGCAGTCACTTTTGGTCCGAGCGGTGTTGGTCAGGCGGGAAATTTCCGTCAACTAATTACTGTACTTGGTGCTTTATCTGGTGCAGGGATCTTCAATGGCGTAACTAAATATGTCGCTGAATATCATCAGACACCAACAAAACTAGGTGCTGTATTAGGTACCTCATCATTAATTATTTTGGGTTTTTCAACCCTATTAGCGTTTATTTTTTTACTATTTAGCTCATTTATCAGTCTGGCGCTATTTGGTCATACCCATTATCAAATGGTTATTTGTGCCTTAGGATTGATACAAATGGGGATCGCTTATCCGAATTATTTTTTGGCGATACTAAAAGGTTACTGTGATGCGAAAGGTAATGCACTATCGATTATCGTTGGTAGCTTAGCAGGCGTGATTGCTTACTATTTTTTTTAGATTAAATGGTTATCAAGGGGCGCTAATAGGATTGGCTTTAGTTCCTGCATTAATTGTTGTACCAGCCGCGTTCATGATCTTACGTCATAAACAGCTGAATTTATCATATTTTAAACCAAGGTGGAATAGTACCATTGGTCATTACTTAGCTAAATTCACCTTAATGACGTTAATAACCTCAGTCACGTTGCCGGTTGCTTATATTATGATGAGAAATTTATTGGCTGAGCGTTATAGTTGGGATGAAGTGGGTATTTGGCAGGCAGTGAGTAGTATTTCAGATGCCTATTTACAGTTTATTACCGCATCTTTTACCGTGTTTATTTATTGCCAACTTTAGCTAAATTGCAGCATAGAGATGAGATTAGTGCAGAAATTTTTAAAGCTTTGAAGTTTGTTTTACGGGCGGTTGCGTTAGGCAGTTTTACCGTATGGCTATTAGGAGATCTCGCAATTTGGCTGCTTTTTTCCGATAAGTTTATTGCAATGCGCGATCTCTTTGCTTGGCAGTTGATTGGTGATGTATTGAAAGTAGGCGCTTATGTATTTGGTTATTTAGTTATTGCTAAGGCCGGCATTACGGTTTTACATTTTAACGGAGGTGACTCAATTTGCGCTGTTAACAGGGTTTGCTTATTGGTTAATAACCAGAAGCTTACGGCGCGTTAGGTGCTGCCCAGGCTTATATGGCAACTTATATTGTTTATTTTATGCTTTGTAGTGGCATATTCTATCTTTACCGCAGACGCACATGAAAACCTTAATTCATGTATTAGGCTCTGATATCTCACATCATAATCAGACAGTGTTAGCATTTTTTAATGATGTTTTATTTTCGTCAATACCATCACCAGAAAAAAGACAGTTTATGGTTGTTAGCCGTGATCTCACTCTAGCATCACGCTATCCACGACTACACATTAACCAATTTGATAATAAAAAAGCGATTGCTAAAGTTATCGCTATACAAGCAAAAACAGATAGAAATTGCCAATTCTTTTTTCATGGTCAATTTAATGTATCAATTTGGTTGGCATTATTGTTTGGCAAGATCCGTCGACGACAATTTTTATGGCATATTTGGGGAGCTGATCTCTATGAAGACTCAGCTGCATTGAAATTTAAATTATTTTATTATTTTCAGCGTCTGGCATTTAAACGGGTAGGGCATGTTTTTGCTACCCGAGGGGATTTAAATTATTTTTTTCAGTTAAATCCAGCTATACCAACATCACTACTCTATTTTCCAACGAAAATGGATCCAGCCTTAACCGTCTATGAAAAATCGATTAATCAAACGGATAAAGTGACAATTTTTCTTGGTAACTCAGGTGATAAATCCAATCGACATATTGAAGCGTTACAAGCTATTAAAAAGCAGTTTGCTTTTCAGCCGGTCGAAATTTTTGTTTCTATGGGATATCCCGCTAATAATGAAGTATATATTGCCGAAGTTGCCCAAGCGGCAGGAAATTATTTTCCTAATGGAGACCTGACAATTATTAAGGAAAAAATGGTTTTTGATGATTATCTCACTTTACTGCGTTTGTTCTGATTTAGGTTACTTTATTTTCAAACGACAGCAAGGTATAGGCACATTGTGCTTATTAATTCAGTTTGGCATTCCTTTTATTATTAGCCGGCAAAATTACTTTTGGCAGGATCTTATTGAGCAGTCTGTAGCTTTTCTATTTTATGATGATCAATTAGATGAACGGCAACTGGATACCCTCCGACAGAAAATGATGTTAACGGATAGAAGCGAAATAGCTTTTTTTAACCCTAATTTTATTAAAGGATGGCAAGCTGCATTAACATCGATAGGAGAGCAGTAATGACTATGATGGAATTTGGTGGCTTATCGATTGCCTATTTTATCTCTCTGATATTAATTTTGGCACTAACATATCGTGCATATCGTGAATTTCGACGAGTACGCTTCAATTTTAATATCTTTTTCTCTCTACTTTATTTATTAACGTTCTATTTTGGTTTTCCATTAACGGGATTACTTGTTTTTCAATTTGATGTTAATGTGGTATCAACCAATGCATTATTTAATGCGCTGCTATCATCCATCAGTTTTTATATTGTTTATTATATCGCTTACAAAACCCGCTTGCGAACGGGTGTCCAACAATCTGAACAGTCGTTATTCACTATGAATGGGGTAGAAACGCGGCTAACTTGTCTCTTGTTGATGCTCATTGCTATAGTGACAGTAGCAATATTTTTCTTACAAAATGGCTTTTTACTGTTTCGTTTACAGTCTTATAGACAGATTTTTTCTAGTGAAGTTTCAAGTGTAGCATTAAAACGTTTTTTTTATTTTTTTCATTCCGGCAATGTTAATTGTCTATTTTTTAAAGCCGACCCAGTATCGCTGGTTATTTTTTCTCTTTAGCACAGTTGCTTTTGGGGTACTCACTTATCTGGTTGTCGCTGGAACACGGGCTAATATTATTATCGCCTTTGCGCTTTTCCTATTTATCGGCATCGTCCATGGCTGGATTAATTTATGGATGCTAATTATCGCTGGTGTTATTAGTATTATTGGTATGTTTTGGTTAGCATTAAAGCGTTATGGATTAGATGTTAGTGGTGCGGAAGTTTTTTATACTTTTCTCTATTTAACACGTGATACCTTTTCGCCATGGGAAAATTTGGCTCTGTTACTTGATAAGTATCACAAAATCGAATTCCAAGGATTAGGGCCTATTGTACGTGATTTTTATGTTTTTATTCCCACTTGGTTATGACCTGAACGACCTGATACGGTATTGAATTCAGCCAATTATTTTACCTGGCAAGTGCTTGATAATCACTCTGGTTTAGCTATATCGCCCACATTAATTGGTTCTTTAGTGGTTATGGATGGGGTTATGTTTATTCCTATCGGTGCAATTGACGTTGGCTTAATTATTAAATGGTTTGATTGGCTTTATGAAAAAAGTAAGATTGAAATTAATCATTATAAAGCCGTTATTCTGCAAGTTTTCTGTTTTGGCGCTATTTTTAATATTATTGTCCTGGTTCGTGAAGGGGTAGACTCTTTCGTATCGCGGGTGGTGTTTTTTGGCTTGGTATTTGTGCTTTGTTTGTTTGTTGCCAAACTGGTTTATTGGTTATTTGCCAAAGCCGGTTTAATTCGCATATATACCACGAATGATTGTAAAAAATAAGCTAAATAATAGCTTACTGGAGTAATGTATGAAGCAACAAGTGATCGCGAAATATGATATTCGAGGTCATCTTATTTGGGGTTTTCATGATATAACCCATTTCCTTAATTACCTATTTTCAGATCAAGAAGTTAAGCATGGAGCATTGGTGGCTATCAATGCGGAAAAAGTCCTAACAGCAGAGCAAGACCGTAACTTAAATTCGTTGCTAGCTGAAACAAAATATCTCTATGCTGATGGTATCAGTATTGTCAGAGCGGTTCGTGGTAAATACCCACAAGCAAAGGTTTCACGTATTGCGGGTTCTGATTTGTTGGAAGCATTGATGGCAATTGCAGGTCAAAAAGCTGTACCTGTGTTTCTGCTTTCTGGAAAAGCGAAAATTCTTAAACAGACTGAAAATAAGCTTCGTACTCAGTGGCAGGTAAATATTGTTGGTAGCCAGGACGGTTATTTTAAGCCGGAACAACGTGAAATATTATTTGAGCACATCAAGGCTAGTAGAGCAAAAATTGTTACGGTAGCAATGGATTCCCCAAGGCAAAAAATTTTTATCCGGGATTGCCGGCAAGTATATCCAGATGCACTTTATATGGGAATAGGTGGTACTTACGATGTTTTTACCGGACATGTAAAACGAGCACCTAAATTATGGCAACAATTAGGATTGGAATGGTTATATAGATTGCTTTCTCAACCGAGTCGTATCAAACGACAGATAAAATTATTACGCTTTCTGGGTTACTATTATAGTGGCAAACTGTAGTTTTTTATTTTTATATTATTTCTATCGTAAAGGTTTGTTTTAAAAGTAGTAAATTTCAATTCTATCTGCTATGTCTTCTTTTAAATAGGGTTTTTGGCTGACAACTGTTTTTTCCTTGTTGAGCAATTAACACTATTTTGATTACATTTATAAATTTTTATTTCATTATTATTAAAAACATGTTTTCATTATGGCACTATTATCTGTCATTTTTGACCATGAAGATCATATGGTATTAAGTGATTATTGAAAGGGCAAGAAATTGCTATGGGGAAACCGGAGACAAGGTCTCATTCGTGGCCTTGAAGCGAGACATATTGAACTTATTGCATTAGGTGGAACAATTGGTGTTTGTTTATTTATGGGTTCTACCAATACGTTAAAGTGGGCAGGACCTTCTGTATTACTGGCTTATATTGTTGCTGGATTATTTGTTTTTTTATTATGCGTTCAATGGGAGAAATGCTGTTTCTTGAACCTGTTACTGGCGCTTTTGCCTCGTTTGGTTATAAATATTTGAGCCATTATTGGGAATGTTTAACAGCATGGAGTTATTAGTTCATGTGGGTCGCTGTTGGTATATCAGAGATCACAGCGATTGGTGTTTACGCGGAATTCTGGTTTCCTGAGGTTCCACAATAGATTTTTGCGTTGATTGCAGTTGTACTTGTTACATTAGCTAATCTGGCCGCAGTACGCTTGTACGGTGAATTGGAATTCTGGTTTGCTATGATTAAGGTTACCATGATTATTGTGATGATCTTGATTGGATTAGGGTTGATTTTTGTTGGTATTGGCAATAACTTTGAACCGATTGATTTAGCTAATTTGACTGAGCATGGTGGTTTTTTTGCCGGTGGCTGGCAAAGCTTTTTATTTGCGCTTTGTATTGTGATTGCCTCTTATCAAGGCGTTGAATTAGTTGGTATTACTGCGAGAGAAGCAAAAAATCACCAGGTCCCATTAAAGAAAGCTATTAATAATATTTTATGGCGAATTTTGATTTTTTATGTCGGTGCCATTTTTATTGTTGTAACGTTATTTCCTTGGACAGAGATTAGTCAAAATGGTAGTCCATTTGTGCTAATTTTTGCCAAAGTAGGTATTGTATCGGCAGCTGCGGTAATTAATTTTGTGGTACTTACAGCGGCATTATCAGGCTGTAATAGTGGCATGTATAGTGTGGCGGGGGCATGATCTATGCTTTAGCACAGAATGGTCAACTGCCAAAATCTTTATTGAAAGTGACTGCAAATGGTGTGCTTGCACGATGTATTATGCTAACAATTTTGTGCCTTATTGTTGGCTCAGGTCTCAACTATATTATCCCTGATCCATAAGCGGTTTTTGTATATGTTTATAGTGCAAGTGTATTGCCTGGAATGATACCCTGGTTTGTTATTTTATTGAGTCAATTGCCTTTTCGGCAAGTACATCAACAGCAATTACCCCAACATACTTTTAAATCAGTATTATTTCCTTACGTGAATTATTTGACCCTGCTTTTTTTGGCATGTGTACTTGTTGGTATGGCAATTAATCCAGATACGCGTTTATCATTATAGCTAAGCGACTTAATTTTGATGACATTATTTATATGAGCTATTCAATTGATTTTAGACGTAAAGTGATATTTACGATGGAAGAAAAAGGGTTGAGTATCCGAGAAACAGCGAAGCAATTTTGGATTGGCTCTGCATCTGTATCGCGTTGGATTAATCAAATAGAGCCAAAAGCATCGACTACGCGTCAGCGAAAAATCGATAAATCCGAGTTGATAAAAAATGTTGAACAATATCCAGATGCTTACCAAAAAGAGCGTGCAGAGCGTGCAGAGCGTTTTGGCGTTTGTCAGAAGGCCATTTGGCAAGCTCTTAAAAAAATGGGATTGACCTATAAAAACTCTACGTCATCCGAAAGCCGACGAAAACACTCGACAAACCTTTCAACAAAAAATAACAGTATGAAAAAGAAGGAAAGCATATTATTTTTATTGATGAAAGTGGTTTTTCACACGATACCCCGCGGACTCACGGCTATTCCCCGAAAGGTCAACGGTTTGTTGGTCTCAAGAACTCGGGAGCTAAAGGAAGAACAAATGTTATCGGCGCTTTATTGGGCAAAACGCTGTTTGCTATCGGATTATTTGATATCAATATTAACAGCGATGTTTTCTATGCATGGGTCACCCAAGTCCTTATCCCAGTACTTCCTAAAAACAGTGTAATCATGATGGATATAGCTGGGCGACTTTAAAATGATTACAAGTAATTACTCTATATCAGTAAATTTATATTGGAGAAGAACATATATTTTGTAATCAAAATTAAGACGCTTAGCTATAATGCAACTTTTCACAAGAAACAGAGTATTCAACAAGTCATCATCGATGGAGGGCATATGGTGGAATATTTGCCTACCTATTCGCCAGATCTTAATCCAATTGAACATAAATGGGCACAAGCTAAATGCAAAAAAAGAGCGCTCGGATGCGACACAGATATTTTGTTCGCACTCAATATGGTGTAATCAAAATTAAGTCGCTTAGCTATAATTGTTGGCGGCGTGTTTTTATTGATTGCTTCTGTGCTCTATTTTTTGAATCGTCTTTTCCGTCATAAAACAATGAAAAAATGATTAGCCATAACTTTTTTTACTGATTGAAAAATGATGGTAAGGTTAATTTTATGATTGAAATGGATAAAGCATAAGCAAATAATCTTTTTATTTAAAAAATCACTGGACAGCATGCTATTAAATCCGTACTATCCTCGCCCGCAACGGCGTTAAGCGCCCGTAGCTCAGCTGGATAGAGCGCTGCCCTCCGGAGGCAGAGGTCTCAGGTTCAAATCCTGTCGGGCGCTCCATTTAATGCTTGCTTTACTACGGTGTAGTAGATTAATGTTGTAAAAATAAATTGAATTTTTAAAGATTTTATGGTGGCTATAGCTCAGTTGGTAGAGCCCCGGATTGTGATTCCGGTTGTCGTGGGTTCGAATCCCATTAGTCACCCCATATTTATTTTATGCAGTTTGCGAGGGTGGTGAAATTGGTAGACACGCTAGCTTCAGCTGTTAGTATTCTTACGGATGTGGGGGTTCAAGTCTCCCCTTTCGCACCATAATATAAATAAGTTTTAAAAATTACATAACATAAGAAACTACATAACATAAGAAACATCGTTAAATAGAGATTTTTTCGGCGAGTAGCGCAGCCTGGTAGCGCAACTGGTTTGGGACCAGTGGGTCGGAGGTTCAAATCCTCTCTCGCCGACCAAATATGGGAGTAAGCGTGTAGCGTAAGTCATGAGCTCATGTATAGCAGGCGCAGCCAAGCAAGCCGGAATGTACTAAAAACTACAAGACTTTCATTATCAATGCGAAATAGCATAAATGCGGTGATTGTGTGATGAAGAATAATGCGTTTTTACTTCGTGAGAGATTTCACCTAACGCGCCTTCAAAGGGTGGTGGTAAAAGCCTGAGTGAGAAGCCAGTAGAGAGAGCGTAATAAGCGGCTAATAAAGAGCTATGCTAATTATACCCATTATATTTAGTTAAACAAGTAAGTGTGAATAAATTAATTTATACGCGTTATCTGTCAACATCGACTTCCCCATTTTTATAGCGAAAAAATAGCACAATTGTATTTAAGATATTGTTTTTATCTATTTTTAAAAGTTTGTCGTGTTTTAACAACAAAGCTAGTAATTGATGTCTCAATATAGAGACATTTTATTTCATGAAAAATAAAGAAAAAATATAAATATTGCTATAACGTCTCTAATAAAAGACAGTTTGATAATGTGTATCGTGAATTGTGGCAATTAAAGTAAATAAAATTATTTTGTTAAAAAGAAAACAATAGTTAATTGGTGAATATTTATTTAATAGTGGGCGAAAAAAGATTATCTTTGAGTAAAAAGTAATATTTGGCATGAATTATGCTCTAAGATAGAGTGTAAATGCTCATCCTGCTTCTTGTGATAGCTTTAAGCTTCATAAACTATAAACTATAAACTATTGGATGACGCAGAGCCAATTTGATGTGCCTATTGTCCACGTTATCGATGCATAAATATCCATCACCAACCGGACGCAACGTTGAGTGAGGCACAATCCGTCTGTAGAACAGATTGTATTTTGACACCTATCAAAAGATAGGTGTTTTTTGTTTTGTTAATTATTTAACAAAGCTAAAATTTTATTCAACAGGTAATTATTAAATAGTATTATTCATGCTATTTGATCCAAAAGTTTTACGTTAAAAATGTCAAATCAATCGATAAAGGTAAAAAAGCCTCCATAAGTTAGAGGCGGGATCAAGACAATAGAGAATAGGGAGTCATCAATTTTCATGCTTTAATAAAAAAAGTAAGCCATGTTGGCGAATTTGTGCTGCTTCTTCCACTTTATGTTGTTTATCTAAAGCATCAGCAAGCCAAGCAAAGTCGTGAGCATCAGGACGTTGTGCTAAAGCAGACTTAAAATACTTTTCCGCTTCTTGCCCATTCGCCATGCTGTAATGCAAGTTGACCTAATGTACTATTTAGTAAGGGAGTAGCGCCACCTGACTGTTTTATTAGATTGATCAGGATTTTATTCATTGCTTTGCTATCGTTAATTTGTAAACGAGGAACCAGCAATAAAAGATGCTGATCATATTGCTGTTTTAAGCCTGTAATAATAATTTTTTCTGCTGCTTCGCTATCGTCGCATTCAATAAGGCAAGCAGCAATGATCGATTGTAGTACCAGATCATGACGTATTTTACGTCCTTGAGACTGCCACCAATTTTTTAAATTTTCGCTGCCACCTTCAGCCATATATTGATTAATCAAACCTTTATAGGCGTCTTTACGTAATTTATCGATCTCTTCTGCACTATATAACTTTTCTTTTTGCATAATAGGCAAAAGTTCAATAAGCGCTTGATAACCTCCTGAACGTTGATAGGCTTTTTCTGCCATTCTTAAGACTTCAGGGTGCCGTGTGGTGCCTGATCCAGTAATTTATCAACACCGTGGCATGCTGCATGAATTTTACCTTCAGCAAGTTGTATACGCACACGTGTAATATCAACAGGAAGTTGATGGTTACTACCCGCGACTTCTGCTGCGCGCTCAAGATATTGATTGGTACGATACTCATCACAGCGTTGTTCAGCAGTTTCTGCTGCCAGCAGATAGTTAACAACCGGTTGTTCTGCATAGTCAGCATGATCTGTCAGTAGTTTTTCGACTTGTGAAAAATCACCTTCCGCTAATTTTAGTAATGCTTTTTGTGTTTGACTGTGCGCTTTATGATATTTACGGCCTTTTAGCCAATTATGGGTAAATGATGAGGTGCCGCGAATACGACGATAGCACCAGCCAAGCAAACAGAAAATAAATTGTAAAATAATAAAACAGATGACTAAACCAGTTACACTGGTTTGAATATCGTAGTTGTTGGTTTGGATCAGTACATAACCTTGGTGCCCGGCGACAATGTGACCAATAATGATGCCAGCAATCAGTACAATAAAAAGGATCAGTACTTTTATCATGCCGTTCCCTCCTGGGCAGTTTTATTGCTAGGTTTTACCGCTTCTTCTGTTGGAGCAGGGGGAACTATTTTTATGTGATGATTTGTTCTCTTTTCGTTGGTTGGTTGCGTTTTTTGTGGTTTCGGTGTTGGAGAAGAAGGGATTTTCCCTTGAATACGCTTTTGCAACGCTTTATCGAGTAGTAATAAACTTTTTAACTCGCTGGGAATATCCATTGTAATCGGTTGTTCAATCAGTTTATCGACTTCGGTAAGGAAGGCTTTTGTTGCCGCGTCGTTGGTATTAAAGTAAATTCGAATCCAGGTTGAAACTTGCTCTAAAGATTGTTTGTAAATTTGCTCTTGATGAGGAGGTATGGCTTGGGCGGCAATAAGCAGTTGTGCTCGAATATTGGCGGGTAGGTAAATGTCCTGATTTGGTGCAAGTAAAGGAGTTTCATGAAAATCCCTACGACGAATAGTAATAAAATTTTTACTAAAACTTTTCCAACTTTGGCTAAGATTTTGTTTCCAATCAGGAATATTATTGGAAAGTTCCGTGCTATCCTTATCCATGAGGTTACCATCGGGAGCACTATCATTTATGCGGGAGCACTATCATTTATGCGTAAATTATCGATATCACTGCTCAGTTGATTAAGCTTTAAAATAATTCCGTCATAATCAATTTGGGTAATAACTGATAGCCCACTGATATCATTATTAAGTGTTTTTCGGATCTCAATTAAATTAGGATCATTCATTTCTGCTAGACTTGCATCAGCACTTTTTAATAAGGCAACCGCAGTAACGGGATCATAGTCATTCCAAAGTTTTCGGCCAGCTATTTTGGCTAAGAAATCACCTTTGGCAAGTAACCAGCGTTTCACATCTGTACTTGAAAGTGTTGTGATTTTTGCTTGTAATTCTTCGACGCGTTGTTCAAGTTGTTGCTCATATTCTTTCTTATCTAACTGGCTAATACGCTGGGATTCAACCAATTGGTTAATTTGCTGTTTTTCTGTTTCTTGTTGACGTAGTAATTCATTTATTTGTTGTTCTAATGCACTGCTGTCATTGACTATTTGTTGATGTTTTAGATGAAGATAATAATAGAAGCCACCACCGAGTATGATAATAAGAACGATAGTAATTATACTACCAAACAGACCAGAACGCTTTTGCCTATGGGGGTTACCATTTTTGGCCGTAGATTGCGCTGCTGTTTTTGAGGCATTTGATGGGTTTTCATTCACCTCATTCGGTTTATTCTGTTCCGTCATAATTAATATTATCTCAATATCGGTTTACATTAATGCCTGAATTAAAGCATCATTATTAGCACTTTTGGCTACTTTGACTGATTGCCATCCTAATTGGTAAGCAGTATTGACCAAACGTTCACTGACAATAATCAAGTGGCGAGAAAGCAACCAAGGTTTAACATCATCTGCAATTAAGTTAAATAATAAATGTAACATTTCGCCACTGGTAACAATAATTGTTTTAATATTTGCCCGCCGCGATTGCAACTGGAAAGTTTGTCGATCATATTTTATTGGTTGACGTTGATAACACTCACAATAATCAATATGACTTCCGCGCGATTTTAACGTTGCGGCGAGTAGTTCACGTCCACCGTTACCCCGTAATAACAAAGATTTTTTGCCTAATATTGATTGTAAATCAGGTAATTCAATTAATGTCTCACTAGTTTCACCAGCTTGAGATAGTTGAATAGGCAAATTAGTTAATCGGTGAAAAGTCGATGCTGTTGAGTGTCCTATACCATAATAGGATAGCGTATCAGGCCATTTTCGTCCTGCTAAATAAAGTGCTGAATTAGCATGCCATACCGCATTTGGCGATAAGAAAAAAACCTGATCACCATTAGTTAGCCTGGCTAATTTAGCCGGCAAAAGGGCTAGTTCATTACCTGGCATAATTTCAATCAGTGGAGCATGAAATGCCATTTTTCCTAATGACCTAATACGTTGAACAAGTTTTTCACCGCTGGGGTTTGGTCTCGTGACCAATATACTCATCGAGAAAATGCTCCTGGCGAAATTTTGTTAAAAATTTGTTTGGCACCGTTATTGAGTAACTCCTCCGCAAGTTCAATACTCGCTTGTTGAGCGTCTTCAGGCTTAAAATACCTTTCTGCACGAATAATTTGACTACCATCGGGCGCACCAACTAGCGCTCTAAGCCAAATTTGTTTATTTTGCCAAATAGCATAACTACCTATTGGCACTTGGCAGCCACCTTCCAATCGATTGTTGACGGCTCGTTCTGCTTCAATACAGATAGCAGTATCATGATGATGTAATGACGCTAGAAAATGTTGTGTGTGATAGTCATCTAGACGGTATTCAATACCAATTGCACCTTGCCCAACTGCTGGTAATGACTGCTCTGGTGCCAGCGGCATACGTATGCGTGTTTCTAAACTTAGACGTTTTAAGGCAGCTGCAGCAAGAATAATAGCATCGTATTCAGCATTATCTAATTTACTCAACCGTGTTCCGACATTACCACGCAGATCTCGAATAACCAAGTGGGGATAGGTATGACGTAGTTGGCATTGGCGGCGCAGGCTTGATGTTCCTATAATACTCCCAGCTGGAAGCGCATCAAGGGAATCATACTGATTGGATACAAAAGCATCACGAGGATCTCCTCTCTCGCAAATAGCCATTAATCCTAAGTTATTAGGAAAAGTTGCGGGAATATCTTTTATAGAATGAACAGCAATATCAGCTCGGTTTTCTAGTAGTGCATTTTCTAATTCTTTGACAAAAAGTCCTTTTCCACCAATTTTAGCCAGGGGAGTATCAAGTAGGATATCACCTTGAGTACTCATCGGAATAAGTTCAATCGTTAGTGTTGGATGATGCTTTTCTAATTGTGTTTTTATGAAAATCGCTTGCCACATTGCTAATGGACTTTTCCTTGTTGCGATACGCAGTGTTTGTGTTGACATATTTTTATTTTTCTTACGTCATTAGATTATGAGTGAATTATATATATAAAGGAAAGGTAGACAATTTTAACATTTTGGTAAATTTTTTCCAGTTGTAGCTGAGCACTGAATAAATATAGCTAATGCATAATTCAATTTGCAAACAGGAAAAAATGGTTTATAACAGTTGCAACGTGATTTTTTATCATTAAATTAAAGCAAATAAATACATATTCAATTAATTTTTTTATATTTTTCTGAATATTTATTAATGGAGGTAACTATAAAATTTTGATAAGAAAATTTAACCAATTATTTCCTTTTTTTATACAGATCATCTATTTGAAATTCTTAGAAACGAAAAAGATTTTTTAGGTAAAAGAATGGAAAGAATTTAGTGTGAAAAATAAACAGTTAATGTAGGTGTAATGTACTTTACCCTTTTGGTACAAAATGTTAAATTGATCACGTTTCTAGCAACCTATTCAAAAAGCTTATCGCTGTTATCGTTCCCCAATACTCAAGGAACCAATGGCTGAGTTAAGGTTATTTATTTTTTAAAGTTAATTCAGGCAAAACTTTTGTATCTTTACATTGAGAGACTAAAGCAAAGATTGGATGCGATCAATCAATTACGACTGGAACGAGCATCATCTTCTATGAATGAAGCGTTCAAGCATGTATATGGATTGCTGCCAGTTTTATTAAATTATCATCATCCCATGTTACCTGGTTATATAGAAGGTAATGTACCTGCTGGTGTCTGTTTTTTTGCGCCTGATGCTCAGCAAATTAATTCGTTAAAGCAGTTTGAGGCATATCTTTTTTGTGAACTATCTTCACAAAAAACCAATGGTGAATTAGCTATTACAGGTATTTATTCCATGGGAAGTACATCATCAATCGGGCAAAGTGATGTTTCTGATTTAGATATTTGGGTATGTCATCAATCATGGTTAGATCAAGAAGAAAGACAACTGCTACAAAAAAAATGTACATTAATTGCGCAATGGGCGTCCTGGCTTGGTATAGATGTTACTTTCTTTTTAATTGATGAAAATCGTTTTCGCCACCATACGAGTGGTAGTTTGAGCGATGAAGATTGCGGAACAACACAACATATATTGCTATTGGATGAATTTTATCGTACAGCGGTTCGTATAGCTGGGAAACGTTTGCTATGGATGATGGTACCCGCAGAAGAAGAAGCCAATTATGATGAATATGTTTTATTTTTGTACGCGCGGGGAGTATTAACGCCAAATGACTGGTTGGATTTAGGCGGCTTAGGTGAATTATCGGCTGAAGAGTATTTTGGTGCTAGCTTGTGGCAATTGTATAAAAGTGTTGATTCTCCTTATAAAGCGGTGCTGAAAAGTATTTTACTGGAAGCTTATTCGTGGAATTATCCGCATGGTATGTTGCTGGCAATGGAATTTAAGAAACGTTTGCATGCCGGGGAAATTGTTTCCTATGGTCTGGATGCCTATTGTTTAATGTTAGAACGCATTACCCGTTATTTAATGGAAATCGGTGATTTTAAACGCCTTGATTTGATTCGTCGCTGTTTTTACCTCAAAGTTTGTGAAAAATTGTCTGATGAAAAGAGTACCTCGGTGAGTGGTAGTTGGCGCAGGCAGGTGTTATCACAGCTTGTTACTTCATGGGAGTGGAATACAGAGCGATTAAGCATCCTCGACAAACGAAATTATTGGAAAATAGCGCAGGTTCGAGATGCACATAATGAATTACTTGACACCATGATGCAAAGTTATCGTAATCTTATTCGCTTTTCCC
Organism: Arsenophonus endosymbiont of Bemisia tabaci Q2; assembly: GCF_902713415.1. Classification (GTDB taxonomy): domain Bacteria; phylum Pseudomonadota; class Gammaproteobacteria; order Enterobacterales; family Enterobacteriaceae; genus Arsenophonus. Next base: position 34,748 of record NZ_CACTIE010000017.1, on the reverse strand, counting down.
GTCGTAATAATTTACGGATTAGTGCAAACCCACAAGATATTGGTGTGTTGACGCGGAAATTGTATGCAGCCTTTGAAGTATTACCCGGGAAAGTCACTTTAGTTAATCCGCAAATTTCACCAGATCTATCTGAAAGTCATCTCACTTTTATTTATGTTCCAGCTGGTCGCCCCAATCGCAGTGGTTGGTACTTATATAATAAGGTGCCAACTATAGATTCTATTATTGGACACCAACCTTTAGAATATAACCGTTATCTTAGTAAATTAGTGGCATGGACTTACTTCAATGGTTTATTGACAGAACAATCCCATATTTATATTCATGATGGTGGTTCACAATGTGATGAGAATAAATTACATCAATTTATTAATGATATAACCACAAATTTTCCTATTCGATTACTAGCACCCACACCAAAAGCTTTATATAGTCCCTGTGAAATTCGCCATTTAGCCATTATTGTTAATTTAGAGAAAGATCCGACAGCGGTGTTTTCTGATCAAATTATTCATTTTGATTTACGTAAATTAGACATATTGAGTTTTGGTGATCCACCGCAATGCTTAGTGAGTAGTATTGATCTACTGTATCGTAACTCTTGGAATGAGGTAAGAACACTGCATTTCTTCGGTGAGCAATCTATGTTGGAAGCATTAAAAACGATCCTGGGCAAAATGCATCAAGATGCTGAACTGCCAGATGTGGTTGAAGTTTTTTGCTATAGCCAACATATGAGAGGGCTGATCGGTACACGAATTCAACAGCTGGTTTCAGAATGTATTGAATTACGTCTATCAAGCAGTTGTAATGACTCAGGGCGTTTTAAGGCACTACGTATTGCAGGTCAGACCTGGGGATTTTTTTTTGAGCGTTTGAATGTTTCAGTGCAGAAATTGGAAAATGCAGTCGAATTTTATGGTGCAATATCTAATAATAAATTACATGGTTTGCCGATAAAACTGCATATCAAAGAAACTTATCATTTACCTTTAGTTGTTGATGGTTATGCCAGTGAAGGGATTGTACAATTTTTCTTTGAGGATACAGAAGAGAATCATGGTTTTAATATCTATATTTTAGATAAAAAAAACCGGGTGGAAATTTATTCACATTGTGAAGGAAACAAAGAAGAACTTGTTAGGGATGTTAGCCGTTTTTACTCATCCTCACATTATCATTCTACCTACCGTGCAAGTTTAATCAATTTCAATTTACCGCAATTTTATCAGATAATAAAAGTAGAAGATAAAAATCAAGTCATTCCTTATTTGTCTGGCTCATTTTCAAACTCACCCTTCAATAAGAATGTCTGTCGAGAAGAATCAGGTATTAGTTTTTATATGCATTAATAATAAAGAATGATATTTTTTTTTCGCAGTTAGAGATCAAATGAAAATGGTTCACCACTTTGTTCACTAATAGCATAGGCTAGTATTTGGATAAAATTTTTATTACTGCGAGTACAATACCAATTGTCTATTTTGATGAAATTCTGTGTCTGTCATCGTCAATTTCCTATTTGCTTTTCTACGCCTAACTGCGATTATAGATTATAAATCATAAAGGATAATGATTTAAAGATGCAAGCGTTAACATAATGAAAAAATTACTTTGGCTATTTATGACATCGATATCTTTAACCTTACTTTCTGCTTGTGGTTTGAAAGGGCCACTCTATTTTCCAGCAAAAGCAACAGCGGAGCAAAAGACTGAAAGTACCATATCGTCTAAAGAGACAGAACATCAATCGATACAAACCGAAACATTGCAAAAATCGAGTAATGATAAAATAGCCAATTGATTAAGATGGAGTAGAAAATGCAATTCTCCAAAATGCATGGTTTGGGTAACGATTTTATGGTGGTAGATGCCGTTACTCAGAATGTTTATTTTTCTCCTGAACTTATTTGTCGTTTATCAGATCGACATAAGGGAATTGGATTTGATCAGCTTTTAGTTGTTGAAGCACCTTATGATCCCGATCTTGATTTTCATTATCGTATTTTTAATGCCGATGGTAGTGAAGTGGCTCAATGTGGTAATGGTGCTCGTTGTTTTGCTCGTTTTGTTCGCCTTAAAAAATTGACCAATAAACGCGATATCAAGGTAAGTACTCAATCTGGCAGGTTAACATTATCAGTAGCAAAAAATGAAGATGTTTATGTCAATATGGGAGTTCCTGAGTTTGAGGCAAATAAAGTACCATTTAAAGCGCAAAAAGCTGAGAAAACTTATATAATTAGAACTCAGCAACAAATAATATTATGCGGCGTGGTTTCTATCGGCAACCCTCATTGTGTATTACAGGTTGAAAATATTGACACGGCTGAAGTTGCTTTATTAGGGTCGATGCTTGAAAAGCATGAACGTTTTCCTGAGCGAGCTAATATAGGATTTATGCAGGTTATTGATCATGAACACATTCGATTACGTGTACATGAACGTGGTGTAGGAGAAACACAGGCTTGTGGAAGTGGTGCCTGTGCTGCTGTTGCTATCGGTATTCAGCAAGGTTTATTAAAAAAAAATGTCCGTGTTGATTTACCTGGTGGCATGCTAAAAATTCGTTGGAATGGACTGGGTCATCCACTGTTTATGACAGGCCCTGCGACACATGTTTATGATGGTGTTATTCATTTCTAAGTTTTGTTTGGTTAAGAGGTCTTTTATTATGGATAAAAAAGAAGCAGCATTTGATCCTAAACCTCTGTTAGATGATCAGACAGTCGTAAAATATCTAAAAAGCAATCCTCATTTTTTTATTCGCAATGCAGCTGCTGTTGAACAGATACGGGTTCCTCATCCGGTTCATCATGCGGTTTCATTAGTTGAATGGTCGATGAAACGTCAACGAGTTTATATCCAAAATCTGGAACAGGATATGCAACTATTGGTTGAGCAGGCGCACAATAATGAAATACTATTTAATCTACTGTTAAAATTGGTTATTCAGCTATCAACAGCAGATGATTTTGCCGATTTTCAGCGACGTTTATATGCCTGGTCAAGAAGTTTTGGTTTGAGCGGTGCTTATATTCGCTTGTTTAGTGATTGTTGGCAGCTAAGCATACCAATTGATGCGCAAAAAGTTATGATTTCTCGTCAGGCATTTGAGCCTGTTCGTATTCAGCGATTTGGTAAAAAAAATCATTATCTTAGTACGTTAAATAATCCAGAAATATTATTATTAATGCCAGACGCAAATCATGTCGGTTCGGTGGCTATTTCTTTATTAGGCCTTTATGGTAATTTAGGGATGGTGATCTTTAGTAGCCGCGATACTCAGCATTATCAAAAAGGGATGGGAACGACAATGCTTGACCACTTAGCCAAATTATTGCCCGATTTGCTGTTACGCTGGGTAACTCGTGCATGAATTCAATACGGCAAAGCTTGCAGCAGCGAATTGAGGACTTTTTGCGTTACTTACGTGTAGAACAGCAGCTAAGCCCCGTGACGATTATTAATTATCAACGCCAATTAGTCATGTTAATGGACATGGCTATAAATATGAACATCAATGATTCGAGGCAATTAGAAACATCACATGTTCGTATGATGGTTGCAAAATGTCGCCGACAAGGATCCACAGGCAGCGACTCTCGCTCTACGTCTTTCGTCATTAAGAAGTTTTTTAAATTGCTTAGTTGAGCAGGGCATATTAACCGCTAATCCAGCTAAAACCGTTAGAACGCCGAAAAATAAACGCCATTTACCAAAAAATATCGATGTAGATGAAGTCAATCAATTGTTAAATATTGATTTAGCAGATCCGCTATCTGTACGTAACAGAACCATGTTGGAAGTGATGTATGGCGGAGGATTGCGTTTATCGGAACTAGTTAATTTGAATTGCCAACATCTGGATTTACCTAATGGTGAAGTTTGGGTTATGGGAAAAGGTAGTAAAGAACGGAAGATACCATTAGGACGTATTGCGGTAGCATTTTTAATCCGTTGGCTTGAGATGCGCCAGCAATATGTTAAGCAAGACGAAGCTGTTTTTATCTCAATGGAAAGAGGAAAACGTATTTCCGCTCGGAATGTACAAAAGCGTTTTGCATTATGGGGAATTCGTCAGAATGTGAGAAGTCATATTCATCCTCATAAACTTCGTCACTCTTTTTCCACTCATATCCTGGAATCAAGTCGCGATTTAAGGGCAGTTCAAGAGTTACTAGGACATGCTAATCTTTCTACCACTCAAGTTTATACTCACCTAGATTTTCAACATTTAGCCAAGGTTTATGATGTGGCTCATCCAAGGGAAAAAAGGGAGAAACCTTGAATGCATGTTTATCGGCAATTAACTTCTATTGCAGAGATTACCTTTGATTTGGATGATACACTGTATGATAATCGCCCTGTTATTGCTAAAACTGAACAGGAATTATTAAATTTTATTCGTTGCTATGACGATCGCTTTAATAAACTTCAATTTGCCGATTTGAAAAACTATCAAACGTTAATTGTTAATCAATATCCTAAAATTTATCATGATGTTACACAGTGGCGTTGGTTAGCAGTCAAGGCGTTACTTTGTCAGTATGGTTACGATCGAGAAGGATCTGCTGGTGGTGCTGACGATATAATGGCACAATTTTCTTATTCGCGTAGTCAAATCGTAGTCCCAGACGTGACCCATAAAATCTTATCTACCTTAGCGGAAAAATTCCCACTAGCGGTTATTACTAATGCCAATGCAGATCCGTATGCTTGTGGATTAGGCGATTATTTTCAATTTGTTTTTAAAGCGGGCCCAGATGGACGCGCTAAACCGTTTAGTGATATGTATAGCTGGGCGACTTTAAAATGATTACAAGTAATTACTCTATATCAGTAAATTTATATTGGAGAAAAACATATATTTTGTAATCAAAATTAAGACGCTTAGCTATATTATCTTGCTGCGCAGAAATTTATATTGTAGTGGATAAAATTTTACATGCCGGTGATGATTTAATAACCGATATTCAAGGTGCTTTACACAGTGGCATGCAAGCTTGTTGGATAAATACTAACAGTAGCAACTTACTAGGCACCAATGAGAATGACATATTACCTCATATTGAGGTCACCGGTTTAGCTTCACTCATTGCGCTGATATAATCTTCTCATTTGGTTAAAAATACAGTAGTGATTTATTGACTGCTCTCTTAATTTAATGGTAACCATGAACGCCTTATATTTACTTGAAAACTTAAATAATAAGCAACGCGAAGCTGTTGCTGCTCCTCGAACGAATATGTTAATACTTGCTGGCGCAGGTAGTGGTAAAACACGGGTACTGGTTCATCGAATTGCCTGGTTATTGACGATTGATAAGGTTTCGCCTTTCTCGATTATGGCGGTGACATTTACCAATAAAGCAGCGGCTGAAATGCGTCATCGTATTAATACGTTATTAGGTAGGGATCAAGGCGGTATGTGGGTAGGAACTTTTCATGGCCTGGCGCATCGTCTATTGCGGGCTCACTATTTGGATGCCAATTTACCGCAAGATTTCCAAATCTTAGATAGTGATGATCAATATCGTTTATTGCGTAGAATTATGAAGGCCATCAATCTGGATGAAAGTAAGTGGCCACCACCTCAGGCTATGTGGTACATCAATGCAAAAAAAGATGAAGGCTTGCGGCCACAGCATATTGAAAGTTATGGCAATCCAACAGAGGCGACGTGGCTGCGAGTTTATCAGGCTTATCAGGAAGCGTGTGATCGGACCGGATTAGTTGATTTTGCTGAACTTTTATTGCGTGCCCATGAAATGTGGCTGAAGAAACCGCATATGCTACAACATTATCGTGAACGTTTTACCAATATTCTGGTTGATGAATTTCAAGATACCAACAGTATCCAGTATGCCTGGATACGTATTTTGGCCGGTGATACTGGCAAGGTGATGATTGTTGGTGATGACGATCAATCAATTTATGGTTGGCGTGGCGCACAGGTAGAAAATATTCAACGTTTTTTGCAAGATTTTCCGGCGGCGGAAACTATTCGGCTAGAACAAAATTATCGTTCGACTAACAATATCTTGAAGTCGGCTAATGCACTGATTGCCAATAATAATAACCGGTTAGGAAAAAATCTCTGGACAGAAGGGGCTGATGGTGAACCTATTTCACTTTATTGTGCCTTTAACGAGTTAGATGAAGCGCGTTATGTTGCTAGTCGCATTAAACAATGGCATGAGAAAGGGGGCGCTTTAAAGCAGTGCGCAATTCTTTATCGCAGCAATTCACAATCACGAGTGCTTGAAGAAGCCTTATTACAGTCTTCAATGCCTTATCGTATTTATGGTGGCCAACGCTTTTTTGAGCGGCAGGAAATTAAAGATGCGCTCTCTTATTTACGTTTGGTTGCTAACCGTAATGATGATGCATCATTTGAGCGAGTTGTTAATACACCAAGTCGAGGTATCGGTGAACGAACTTTAGAAACTGTTCGTCAGGCCGCGCGTGAAAAACAACTCACGCTTTGGGAAAGTTGTGAATATTTATTAGCTGAAAAAGTCATTGGAGGTCGCGCGGCCAGGGCGATTGAACGGTTTCTCGAGCTAATTGATGCATTAGCTAAAGAAACGACGGATATGCCGTTACATGTTCAAACTGATCGCGTGATCCGCGACTCAGGTCTGCGGTCGATGTACCAGCAAGAAAAAGGCGAAAAAGCGCAAGCGCGGATTGAAAACCTTGAGGAGTTAGTCACTGCTATTCGTCAATTTAGTTATGAAGAAGAAGATCAAGATTTAATCCTACTGCAAGCATTTTTGTCTCATGCTGCGTTGGAATCCGGCGAAGGGCAGGCGGAGTTACATCAAGATGCCGTTCAGTTAATGACGCTACATTCGGCAAAAGGTTTAGAATTTCCATTTGTTTTTATTGTTGGTATGGAAGAAGGTATGTTTCCAAGCCAAAGGAGTGCGGAAGAGAGCGGAGGGCTGGCAGAAGAAAGGCGATTGGCTTATGTTGGGTTGACACGAGCGATGGAGAAATTGACGCTGACTTATGCGGAAAGCCGTCGATTATATGGTAAAGAAGTCTACCATCGTCCTTCGCGTTTTATTGCCGAATTACCGATTGAATGTATTGAAGAAGTCCGTTTGCGTGCAACAGTTTCTCGCCCTATTAGTCATCAGCGACTTGGTACCCCAATTAATCGAAATGATAGTGGCTATGCATTAGGCCAACGGATTCGTCATCCTAAGTTTGGTGAAGGAACTATTATTAATTTGGAAGGGGATGGTGAGCGTTGCCGCTTGCAGATAGCTTTTCAGGGAGAGGGGATCAAATGGTTTGTTGCAGCTTATGCTAAATTAGAGTTGCAATAAAGAACGCTTGAAGTATGGGAATTTTTATTACTAATTAACTGGCTATTATTTTGCTATTTGGGGTTTTGAAGGAGGCGCCATAATATGCTGCTGGCATTTAAATTAGACAACCACCGTTGTTTGTCTCGCCTTGAGCTTGATGAAGGTCAAAAAATAACCGATGCGGTATGGGTTGATTTAATGGAACCTGATGAAAAAGAACGGCAAACAGTGCAAACTGAATTGAAACAATTATTAGTAACCCCATCTGAATTAACCGATATTGAAGCATCGGCTCGTTTTTTTGAGGATGAGGATGGTTTACATATTCATTCGTTTTTTTATTATCAAGATAGTGATGAGCATGTTAGTAATTCGACGGTTGCTTTCACTTTTCGTGATGGCCGTTTATATACCTTACGGGAACGTGATCTGCCGGCTTTTCATTTGTATCGTATGCGTTCAAAAAGCCAAAAGCTGATCGATGCTAATGCTTATGAGTTATTTTTAGATTTATTTGAAACCAAAATTGAACAACTTGCTGATGTAATAGAAAATATTTATAGCGTATTGGAATCGTTAAGCCGGATTATTTTGGAAGGCAAACAAGCTGGTGAACTCGATAGCGCACTTTCTAATTTAGCGGAACAAGAAGATATTGGCTGGAAAGTGCGGTTGTGTTTGATGGACAGTCAACGAGCATTAAATTTTTTGATTCGCCGAGCAAGATTGCCGGCAGGTCAATTAGAGCAAGCGAGAGACATTTTACGTGATATTGAATCACTGCTACCTCATAATGAATCACTATTTCAAAAAGTAAATTTTCTTATGCAAGCGGCAATAGGTTTTATTAATATTGAGCAAAGTCGAATTATTAAAATTTTCTCCTTTGTTTCTGTGGTCTTTTTACCGCCAACGCTGGTGGCGTCTAGTTACGGTATGAATTTTGAATTTATGCCTGAATTAGGCTGGCTTTTTGGCTATCCGGCAGCAATTATATTGATGATTATTGCCGGGCTGGCACCTTATCTTTATTTTAAACGTAAGAATTGGCTTTGAATTTATCAGATAAATAAAGATAACTTGAGTCAAGTAGAAAGGCCAGCTTAATAACATAAGCTTCATATAACGTTTATTTAAAATAGATTTTTATTATGTTCTTAGCTTGGTTATTTATATTTAACCCACGAAACAAGTGGCTATGCCTGTTGCGATATGTTTATTTTCGTTATTATGCAATTCGGCCCGGGCAACAGAAATCTTATTACCAGTGCGAATGATTTTTCCACTTGCAATAAATTTTTACCACGACCTGGACGCAAGTAATTAATATTTAAATCGATGGTCGCAAAGGCTGATAAACGCTCTTTGAGCGCTTCTTTTGACAATGAAGTTATTCGACTTATAGCTAAAAGCGACTTAATTTTGATTACACCATATTGAGTGCGAACAAAATATCTGTGTCGCATCCGAGCGCTCTTTTTTTGCATTTAGCTTGTGCCCATTTATGTTCAATTGGATTAAGATCTGGCGAATAGGTAGGCAAATATTCCACCATATGCCCCGCATCGATGATGACTTGTTCAATACTGCGTTTCTTGTGAAAAGTTGCATTATCCATCATGATTACACTGTTTTTAGGAAGTACTGGGATAAGGACTTGGGTGACACCCATGCATAGAAAACATCGCTGTTAATATTGATATCAAATAATCCGATAGCAAACATAATCCGATAGCAAACAGCGTTGTGCCAAATAAAGCGCCGATAACATTTGTTCTTCCTTTAGCTCCCCAGTTCTTGAGAACAACACACCGCGTTGACCTTTCGGGGAATAGCCGTGAGTCCGCGGGGTATCGTGTGAAAAACCACTTTCATCAATAAAAACAATATGCTTGCCTTCTTTTTCATACTGTTGTTTTTTTGTTGAAACGTTTGTCGAGTGTTTTCGTCGGCTTTCGGATGACGTAGAGTTTTTTTATAGGTCAATCCCATTTTTTTAAGAGCTTGCCAAATAGCCTTCTGACAAACGCCAAAACGCCCTGCACGCTCTTTTTGGTAAGCATCTGGATATTGTTCAACATCTTTTATCAACTCGGATTTATCGATTTTTCGCTGACGCGTAGTCGACGCTTTTTGCTCTATTTGATTAATCCAACGCGATACAGATGCAGAGCCAATCCAAAATTGCTTCCCTGTTTCTCGGATACTCAACCCTTCTTCTTCCATCGTAAATATCACTTTATAGCTAAGCGACTTAATTTTGATTACAAAAATATATGTTTTTCTCCAATATAAATTTACTGATATAGAGTGATTACTTGCAATCATTTTAAAGTCGCCTAGCTATAACAGCGCAAAAAGTACGGTCAGACTAGCAAAAACGAATTGTAGTGCGCGATTAGCCTTTAACGTGCCAACAAACATAAATAAGGTAAAGATAGCCGACAATGCCAAGTAAACTGCCAGAAAATCTGCGGATGTTACTTGCACCGACGCTATTTCAGGCAGCATTAATAAACCAACTAAACTGAGTCAAAACAAGCCATAAGATGAGAATGCCGTTGCGGCAAAGGTATTTCCTTTTTTATATTCAAAAATACCGGCAATAATCTGGGCAATACCACCATAAAAGATACCCATACTTAGTCATACTTAGTATAGCTAAGCGACTTAATTTTGATTACACCATATTGAGTGCGAAAAAAATATCTGTGTCGCCATCCGAGCGCTCTTTTTTTACATATAGCTTGTGCCCATTTATGTTCAATTGGATTAAGATCTGGCGAATAGGTAGGCAAATATTCCACCATATGCCCCGCATCGATGATGACTTGTTGAATACTCTGTTTCTTGTGAAAAGTTGCATTATCCATCATGATTACACTGTTTTTAGGAAGTACTAGGATAAGGACTTGGGTGACTCATGCATAGAAAACATCGCTGTTAATATTGATATCAAATAATCCGATAGCAAACATAATCCGATAGCAAACAGCGTTGTGCCAAATAAAGCGCCGATAACATTTGTTCTTCCTTTAGCTCCCCAGTTCTTGAAACCAAGACACCGTTGACCTTTCGGGGAATAGCCGTGAGTCCGCGGGGTATCGTGTGAAAAACCACTTTCATCAATAAAAACAATATGCTTGCCTTCTTTTTCATACTGTTGTTTTTTTGTTGAAACGTTTGTCGAGTGTTTTCGTCGGCTTTCGGATGACGTAGAGTTTTTTTATAGGTCAATCCCATTTTTTTAAGAGCTTGCCAAATAGCCTTCTGACAAACGCCAAAACGCTCTGCACGCTCTTTTTGGTAAGCATCTGGATATTGTTCAACATCTTTTATCGACTCGGATTTATCGATTTTTCGCTGACGCGTAGTCGATGCTTTTGGCTCTATTTGATTAATACAACGCGATACAGATGCAGAGCCAATCCGAAATTGCTTCCCTGTTTCTCGGATACTCAACCCTTCTTCTTCCATGGTAAATATCACTTTACGTCTAAAATCAATTGAATAGCTCATATAAATAATGTCATCAAAATTAAGTCGCTTAGCTATATAGCTGGGCGACTTTAAAATGATTACAAGTAATTACTCTATAGCAGTAAATTTATATTGGAGAAAAACATATATTTTGTAATCAAAATTAAGACCCTTAGCTATAGTGGTTGAAACGGTGGCATTTGGTATGGGAATTAATAAATCTAATGTCCGTTTTGTCGTCCATTTTGATATTGCCCGTAATATATAATCTTATTATCAAGAAACCGGTAGAGCTGGACGCGATGGCTTAGCTCCAGAAGCTATTTTATTTTATGATCCCGCTGATTTATCTTGGTTGCGTCGTTGTTTGGCGGAAAAGTCTGCCGAACAATTACAAGAAATTGAGCGCCATAAACTAAATGCCATGAATGCTTTTGCCGAGACACAAACCTGTCGCCGTCTATTATTGTTAAATTATTTTGGTGAAAATCAGCAGCAACCTTGTGGTAACTGCGATATCTTTTTAGATCCACCGAAACGGTATGATGGCCTAATTGATGCTCAGAAAGTACTTTCTTGTATTTATCGGACAGGGCAGCGTTTTGGTATTGGCTATATTGTTGACATTTTGCGCGGTGAAAATCATCAACGTATACGTGAATTTGATCATGATAAGTTGCCAGTTTATGGTTTGGGTAAAGAACAGAATCATGAGCATTGGGTGAGTGTGTGTCGGGAACTTATTCATATGGGTTTAGTGAACCAAAATATTGCTCATTTTTCAGCATTACAATTGACAGAAGCAGCTAGGCCGATATTGCGCGGCGAGGTACCATTACAATTGGCTTTTGCTAGAATTTTATCAAAAAAAAGCCGTAATCAGCAAAATAAAAACTACCAAGGCCATTATGATAAAAAATTATTTGCTAAATTACGTCAATTAAGAAAAGTGATTGCTAATGAAGAAAATATTCCACCTTTTGTGGTTTTTAACGATGCCACTTTAATAGAGATGGCGGAGCGATGCCCTGTCGGGTCGAATGAACTACTGTTGATTAATGGTGTAGGTCAAAGAAAATTAGCACGATTTGGTGAGGCATTTATGACATTGATTCGCGATCATCTGGCAGATTTTGAATGAGTTTAGGAGTAATTATGACGTCTGACATACTAAAAGCGAGTTGGCTGACACGTGAATCTCAGTTTTTAGCGTTTGCTAATGGTCCGCTTTTAGATTTTTGGAAGATGCATGATGAAGCAGAATTTATTGGCGTTGATAATATTCCTATTCGTTATGTAAAAATTTGTTCTGCTCAGCATGATAAAGCAATTGTTATTTTGCCCGGGCGTAATGAAAGCTATGTAAAATATCCTGAAGTCGCTTATGATCTTTATCATCTTGGTTATGATATTTTTATCATAGATCATCGTGGGCAAGGCCTTTCGGGAAGAATGTTGGCCGATCCGCAAAAGGGGCACGTCGAAAAATTTACTGATTATATTGATGATTTTGAATCTTTTATTTCTTTTGAGATCAAGTCACAACACTATTCACGTTGTTATGCACTCTCCCATTCAATGGGAGGGGCTATTCTTGCGGGTTATTTGCTGAGAGATAGTCTGACCTTTAATGCTGCGGTTTTATGTGCTCCAATGATAGGCATTAATTTACCGGTTTCACGTTGGTTGGCAAATTTTATCATTCAATGTGCTGAGGCGAGATCCAATACCCGTGATGATTATGCAGTATCAACCGGTAGATGGCAGCCATTACCCTTTATTATTAATGTGTTGACCCATAGTTATGAACGTTATCGGCGTTATTTACGTTATTATGCCGATTATCCTGAATTACGCCTTGGTGGTCCAACTTATCATTGGATTAGGGAGAGTCTGCAGTTTGGTGCTAGCTTAATTGAAAAAGCGACAGAGATCGCGGTCCCGCTGATGGTATTAGAAGCGAGTGAAGATAAGGTCGTTAGTAATCGGGACATCCAGAGATTTTGTGTCGCTCGGCAAAAAATGCAGAGGGGAAGAGAGGAAAAGTTACCTTTAATTATTGAAGGGGCAGACCATGAAATATTATTTGAAAACGATGCATTACGTGCTATGGCACTTAATGCAATTTGTGATTTTTTTGATCAACATTTATTAACCAAGGAAAAACAATGACGTATTCTGTTGTTGCTTCAGATTTAGATGGTACTTTACTGTCTCCTGACCACACTTTACCCCTTTATATAGCTAAGCGACTTAATTTTGATTACATCATATTGAGTGCGAACAAAATATCTTTTTCGCATCCGAACGCTATTTTTTTGCATTTAGCTTGTGCCCATTTATGTTCAATTGGATTAAGAACTGGCGAATAGGTAGGCAAATATTCCACCATATGCCCCGCATCGATGATGACTTGTTGAATACTCTGTTTCTTGTGAAAAGTTGCATTATCCATCATGATTACACTGTTTTTAGGAAGTACTGGGATAAGGACTTGGGTGACCCATGCATAGAAAACATCGCTGTTAATATTGATATCAAATAATCCGATAGCAAACAGCGTTGTGCCCAATAAAGCGCCGATAACATTTGTTCTTCCTTTAGCTCCCCAGTTCTTGAGACCAACACACCGCGTTGACCTTTCGGGGAATAGCCGTGAGTCCGCGGGGTATCGTGTGAAAAACCACTTTCATCAATAAAAACAATATGCTTGCCTTCTTTTTCATACTGTTGTTTTTTGTTGAAACGTTTGTCGAGTGTTTTCGTCGGCTTTCGGATGACGTAAAGTTTTTTATAGGTCAATCCCATTTTTTAAGAGCTTGCCAAATGGCCTTCTCAAAAACGCTAAAACGCTCTGCACGCTCTTTTTGGTAAGCATCTGGATATTGTTCAACATCTTTTATCAACTCGGATTTATCGATTTTTCGCTGACGCGTAGTCAATGCTTTTGGCTCTATTTGATTAATCCAACGCGATACAGATGCAGCGCCAATCCGAAATTGCTTCGCTGTTTCTCGGATACTCAACCCTTCTTCTTCCATCGTAAATATCACTTTACGTCTAAAATCAATTGAATAGCTCATATAAATAATGTGATCAAAATTAAGTCGCTTAGCTATAGGATGCCGACTATCAGGCGGACAATATGATTTCCTCAGATAAAATTATTCAGATCCATCAATTAAATTTTGTCGATGGGTCTGTTCCTCAGTATTTGGATAAATTGATTCTGCTAATAATTCTCCTACTCGAGTGACGGATCCTTGCTCTAGAGTAGAATTGAGTTTGATATGGTTAGATTCAAACAAATTGATAACAGTTGAACCCAGTTTGAATTTTCCCATTTCTTCACCTTTTTTCAGATAAACCGCACCTGTTTTATCTTTTTCTGGGTAAGTCCAACGTTTGATAATTCCTTCCCGTTGATTATTGACGCAGCCACACCAGCTAGTATCTATGCTGCCAACAATTGTTGCGCCTATTAGAATTTGAGCTATTTTTCCAAATGCTGTTTCAAAAATACAGATGAGACGTTCATTACGGGCGAAAAGATTAGGGATGTTTGTTGCAGTCAGTTGATTAACAGAAAAGAGATCACCAGGGACATAAATCATTTCAGTTAGTAAGCCATCACAAAACATATGGACACGATGATAGTCACCTGGAGATAAGTAAGTAGTTACAAACAAACCATTTCGAAACTCCTTGGCCAGTATATAATTACCTGCTAATAATGCCGCTAAACTGTAAAAATGATCCTTAGCTTGTAGGATCTGATCATCCATAATTAATCCTAATTGGCTTATTACACCATCGGCTGGTAGAGCAAGTTGATTACTACCTGCAACAATAGGACGAATATTTTGTTTTAATGGGCGAGTAAAAAATTCATTAAAGGTAGAATAAGCGGAAAACTCACTTTCTTTGGCTTCTGCCATATCAACTTTATAAAACTTGGCAAAAAGCTTGATCATTAATTGGGTAAACCCAGCCGCTTTTTGATCCGCAAGCCAACCTGCTAATTGCGTTAGCCCTTGTTTTGGTAATAGATATTGTAATTTGATCTTTATTTTTTCCAGCACATTAACCTCTAATCTGATCCTAATGTTATTGGGTTGTAATCAAAAAAAGATAGTTATTGTACCTATGCTTTTTATAAATTCCAGAATTATGTTTATAACTATTTATTATCTGTAAAAGATCCACGTGGTTTTATTTGTTCAATGCTTGCTAAAATTCGATGGTAATTTTCGAAACGTGATTTTGCTATTTTTCCAGCGATTACCGCTTGTTGTAATGCACATCCAGGATCGTCTAAATGCTTGCAATCACGAAATTTGCAGTATCCCAAATATTGCCTGAATTCGGCAAATCCTTTAGTTATTTGTTCCTTTGTCAGATGCCCTAAGCCAAACTCACGGATGCCTGGTGAATCAATAAGATAACCTCCTTTGGCGAAGTGGTAAAGACGTGCCGTTCTTGTTGTATGTTGACCTAATCCTGAATTATCAGATACTTGGTTGATTAAGATTTTTTCTTTATTGTCAGGTAATAAGTTATTAATCAAACTGGACTTACCGACACCAGATTGCCCGACAAAAATAGATATTTTTCCTATAAGGTTTTCAATAAGCGTATCTATTCCTTCATTAGTATGACTGGATACCTCTAAAACTACATAGCGAATGTTATGATAAAGTTTTATTGCTTTACGTATTTCTTTTCTGTTCCCTTTATTGAGTAGGTCAATTTTATTTAAAATAATCATTGGTGCAATATTAAGTGTTTCGCAGGCAACTAAATAACGATCAATAATATTTAATGATAATTGGGGAAAAATTGCTGAGACAATAATCGCTTGGTTGATATTAGCCGCGATAGGTTTGAGGCCGTCATAGTAATCGGGGCGAGTCAAGACCGATGTTCGTTCATAGACTCCTTCTATGACACCATTAACTTTTATATTAGACTGATGATGTAGCGCAGGACGCCAAATAACACCTAACACCATCACCGGTGACTAATGAGTGAATTGTTCGGCGAATATTACAGTGTTGAATGTCACCTTCATTTTTCTCTATATCTGCATGCTGACCAAAACGGCTAATAACTAACACATCTTGGGGAATACCAAGCTGATTATCATTAATATCTTGCTGAGATTGTTTTTTTAGCTTAGTTTGATGGTTTGCATGTATTCTGCGTTGTTGGCCTTTGGTAAATTTCTTTTTAGTTAGCCACCTGACCTCACTAATTTTATTGGTTTGTTGATTGAATTCGTTATCAAGAGTTATCGCAGTTGTGCTTTTAAGCAGCTATCAATACAGTAAGTATTGCATGCTATCAGTTTAGAATGGAACCTAGGATATAACATGGTAAATAGTGAGAACAATTTGATATGGATAGATTTGGAAATGACGGGATTGGATCCGGAACAGGATCGTATCATTGAGATCGCAACAATTGTCACTGATTCCAATCTAACTATTTTATCCGAAGGGCCAGTGATTGCCATTCATCAATCAGAGCAACAGTTGTCACTTATGGATGAGTGGAATGTTAAAACTCATACTGAAAGTAGATTGATTGATAGAGTTAAATCTAGTCAATATGATGAAAAAAAAGCAGAATTAGCTACAATTGCATTTTTAGAAAAGTGGTTACCTGCGGGGGTTTCACCTATTTGTGGTAATAGTGTTGCTCAAGACCGTCGTTTTTTATTCAAATATATGCCTGAGTTGGAAAAATACTTTCATTACCGTTACTTAGATGTGAGTAGCTTAAAAGAGCTGGCGCGCCGTTGGAAGCCTGATATATTGGCCGGTTTTATGAAAAAAAATACCCATCAGGCTTTAGAAGATATAAAGGAATCTATTGCAGAATTAGCTTATTATCGTCAACACTTTATCAACCTTTAAATCGTGTTATGATCATGCTGATTATGAGCGATTTGCTGTTTTAATCAGCATTTAGATTGAAAATAGATTTTTTATGGTTAAAAGTACTTGTCTGTTTGATAATTTTTCGTATAATTCGCAATCCATAGTGATTCGTAATATTGTTGTTATAAATATGCGGGAATAGCTCAGTTGGTAGAGCCCGACCTTGCCAAGGTCGGGGTCGTGAGTTCGAGTCTGGTTTCACGCCCAAAATTCTTCTTTATATCATTAAAAGAATAAAATTCTGTGATATAATTCATTGTTTCTTATTATATTTTTGTTCTTTCAGCTTATTAATTACTCAAAGTTTAGTGGCCAATTTATAGCTATTTTGTTGATGAATTTTATTTTTCTGTTTTGGGTTTTCTTTAAAAATAAGAATAAAAATTTTTGTTGCACTATGACACTATGATAAAAACCGTCTATTTTTAAATAGGAGATTAGCTACTAAAAAAAGTCATAGTCTTGATTAGTAGTCAACAATTATTATATACCTAATCTAGATAGAATTTATTTGAAAATTGGGCACATAGAACTTGCAAATCGTATCTGCTAGGCATAGAATTCCATTCCCTCAATTTTGAAGTAGATGTGATGTTACAGCATATACTTTATCAGTGAAGTGAACAATGTGCTGTCATTCTTGACAGGGAAATTATTCTAGTATTTAAAATGTATTGTAGGTGAATTGATGTTGTTATTTACATTAATCTTAGAAATTTTATGGCTAAAACTGCTACAGTTTCTCAGTTAAAATGTTTTTATAACTTATTCGTTTACAATTGAATTTTGGTTATGGCACACAGTGTCTATTTTTCTTTTTTGCACAGAGTTATCCACAGGAAAATGCGTTTTTCTATCGCTATCCCTATTGATGCTTTTCTTTATCAATAATATTTAACTTATTGAAAATTTTTTTAAAAAATATTTATTTTTTTGAAAAATTGATTTTATGGTTATTTTTTATGATCAATGCATTTTTATTTTATGCACAAGTAAAATTCAAGTATCTATTCTAGAAAATACTGATGTTAATAACCAGATATTGCGCGCAAGGCGCTATTATTATTATTTATTATTTTGATAAGGTTTTTATTTATAATAAAAGTATCATATTAACGATATATTTCAAGGTGTAACACTATCTAAGGCAATATAATATTTTAATAGCGGATATTTACCTATGTCTCGATATATTGTAGCGCCTTCTTAATGATGTAAAAAAGTTTCTCGCAACCAAATAAATTTAATCGTTTAAGACAATAATATTGCATAATAAACGTTAATTTATTGATATTAATAGAAATTTTTATATTTTTGTTTTTTTATATAAATATGTAAAAATCAAATGATAGAATATTGATAAAAGCAAGTAACTGAAAAGATTAACTAGCTGAATAATAAGCATATGATGTAAGTTTTATTGATAAATATAACATTAAATATCGCTATAATATTCGGTAAGTAATAGTATTTTGTGATATGTTTTATGAATTAAATTATTAGATAAAAAATTATAAAAAATGACAATATTTTCATGAAAAAACTTATATTATTGCTTGCTAATGAAAAGGCAACAATAACCTTAGGGCAGCGTTTAGCTCAGCTTTGTAAGCAGGATTTTATTCTTTATTTATATGGAGACTTAGGTGCGGGAAAAACGACTTTTTGTCGTGGTTTTTTGCAAGGTTTAGGTTATCAAGGACATGTAAAAAGTCCAACTTACACTTTAGTTGAACCCTATTTGTTGACTCCTAATCCTGTTTATCATTTTGATTTATATCGTTTAACTGATCCTGAAGAGCTTGAATTTATGGGTATCCGTGACTATTTTGATTGGAAGGCTATATGTTTGGTGGAATGGCCAAAAAAAGGTGAAGGGATGCTACCATGCGCTGATCTTGAACTCTACCTATCATATGACAATAATGGAAGACAAGCACGATTTGTCGCGTTATCAACATATGGGGAAATGTTATTAGAAAAATTGTCATAATAGGAATACTAATCATGATGAAGACTTTGATGATTAATATAATAATGATTAATATAATAAAAAGATGGCAAACTCATGTATTTCATTTATTAATGACAACAATATTACTTAGCAACTTATTATTGTCTAATGCACAGGCTGCAACTTTATCCAAATATTCGCGTCAATGATAATTTATCCGAGGCAAAACTCACTTTACACTTTGCTGGCGGTAATCCAGAGTACCGCTTCTTTCCCCTTCATGAGCTTGAGCGTTTGGTTGTCGATTTTGGTCAATCTGATCAGGTATCTCGATTACCAATGAAGTTTATAAATAATAATTTGGTTAAAGGGATCCGTACTAGTCAGCCACCGAATAGTCAGTATCAACGTATTGTTATCAAATTGGCAAATGCAGTGAAAGCAAGTGCGGTGGCTGAACAAATAAATCATCGCTATCAAATAGTTTTTAGCTTAAAGAATAATCGTGCTGGGGTATCGCAGCCTCAGACATCTCAGTCCGCAACTGAAGCAACCAATAAATTGCTATCAATTGATTCACCAGCTGAGAAAAAGTTAGCCAATAACTCACCAACTCCCTCAATATATAAAAATTTACCTAAAGGTACTCGGCAAGTTGCCGTGGTAATTGATGCTGGACATGGCAGTAAAGATCCAGGCGCAATTGGGCAAAATGGTCATCGTGAAAAAAATATAACAATGATAATTGCGCGTAAATTAAAGAACCATTTAAAGACAGATCCAATTTTAAGACAGTGATGACCCGTAATGGCGATTATTTTATTTCTGTAGCGGGTCGTTCAGAAGTGGCACGAAAAAAAGCGGCTGATATGCTCGTTTCAATTCATGCTGATGAAGCACCTAATAATCGTGCCCGAGGTGCTTCTGTCTGGGTGCTTTCCAATCGAAGAGCGAATAGTGAATTGGGTAATTCGCTTGAACAACATGAAAAGCAATCTGAATTATTAGGTGGTGCCGGTGATGCGTTAGCAAATGGTGCAGATCCTTATCTTAGCCAAACTGTTTTAGATTTACAATTTGGCAATTCCCAACGTGTAGGTTATGCTGTCGCGGTAAAAGTACTGAGAGAATTAAGTAAAATTGGTAATATCCATAAATATGATCCAGAACATGCCAGTCTTGGTGTACTTCGTTCTACCGACATTCCATCTATTCTGGTGGAAGCAGGTTTTGTTAGTAATATTTCTGAAGAGCGCCTTTTAGTTTCTGACGATTATCAGAAAAGTTTGGCAGTAGCTATTCATCAAGCATTACGCAATTATTTTACCCAACACCCCTTACAAGCAGCGCCAAAATGATGAAATATGGCAGAGGTCATTATGTCAGCGATACAAATTCTTTCTCCTGAGTTAGCTAATCAAATTGCTGCGGGTGAAGCTGTTGAACGCCCATCATTGGTTCTGAAAGAGTTAGTCGAAAATAGTCTTGATGCTGGCGCCAGCCGTATTGATATTGAAATTGAACGTGGTGGGTCAAAACTTATCCGTATCCATGACAATGGTAGTGGTATCGCCAAAGAAGATTTAACACTAGCGTTGGCGCGACACGCGACCAGCAAAATAGCCACGCTAGAAGATCTGGCCGCTATTATGAGTATGGGATTTAGAGGAGAAGCGCTGGCCAGTATTAGTTCGGTTTCTCGTTTAATACTAACTTCACGCGTCGAGACTCAGACAGAAGCCTGGCAAGCTTATGCTGAAGGGCGTGAGATGAATGTTACGCTAAAACCTGCTGCTCACCCAATAGGAACAACAGTTGAAGTTCTTGATCTGTTTTATAATACGCCGGCTCGACGTAAATTTTTACGTACAGAAAAAACCGAATTTAGCCATATTGATGAGATTGTACGTAGAATAGCTTTAGCGCGTTTCGATGTTGCAATCAATTTGCATCATAATGGTAAATTAGTTCGCCAGTATCGTGCGACAAATAGTGAAGAGCAATATGAACGACGCTTAGCTGCTATTTGTGGTACTTCTTTTATACAAAATGCGGTGAAATTATGTTGGCAACATGGTGATTTAGCCATTAAAGGCTGGATAACTAATCCCTATTTAGGTAGGGCCGCTGAAATTCAATATTGTTATGTTAATGGGCGCATAATGCGCGATCGATTAATCAATCATGCAATTCGTCAGGCCTATGCTCATCGTCTACAAGAAGAACAGCAAGCGGCTTATGTGCTTTATTTAACCATTGATCCTCATCAGGTTGATGTTAATGTTCATCCAGCTAAACAGGAAGTCCGTTTTCACCAAGCGAGATTGGTTCATGATTTTATCTATCAGGGTGTGAACACGGTACTAAGCCAACAACACCAAAAACAATTTAATCAAGTCTCTGTTAGTTCAAACCAGGAAACTCATCTTGCTTCAGGATTACAAAATCGGTTAGCTGCGGGTGAAAATTTTTTTGCCTCAGATGATTCAAAGCAGCATTTAGTTATTAAAGAGCAAGAAGAACAAGTAATAACAGAATTAAATGCCAGTAGCCAAATTTCGCCGTCTAAAACAGCATCATTTTCTTGTTACAATAATGGAAAAATAGCTAAAAAAATCTATAACAAAAAACAGGGTGAGCTTTATCAGCAATTGATGCAAAATGAACCAGCTAAACAAGAAAAAATCCCACTTTTTCCAGAGCGAGAATCAATAAAAACTGAAAAAATAGCAATAAAATCGGTTGATATAGAAAAAAATAATAAAAATTATACATTTGGTAAAATACTAGCAATTTATTCTAAAAATTTCGCATTTATTGAATCATCATTTGGAATAGGTTTGTTATCATTAGCGGAAGCTGAGCGATATTTAAAACGAGGTCAATTAATTCCTACTGATATAGAATTAAAATCTCAGCCCTTACTGATACCAATAAAGCTCTCATTAACAGAAAAGGAAATTGAAACTTTTTATCGAGTAAAGGTATTATTAAGTACCTTAGGTTTTGACATAAATATTTCTCATAACAAAGCAACAATTAGTGGTGTATCTTGTCCCTTGAGATCACAAAATTTATCTGAACTATTTCCAAAACTATTGAAATATTTTGCTCAAAATACTTCTTGTCAGTTGATGGAATTAGTTGTTTGGTTAGCAGATAATTTAGTAAATGAAAAAAAAGTGTGGACAATTGCACAAGGGGTACAGTTATTAGCGGATCTGGAGCGGGCTTACCCTGAATTAGTTAAAGAACCACCGAAAAAATTACTACAACTAATTGATTTTGAATCGGTGATAACGGCTTTAACTCATGAGTAAACAAATTTTTCAACATAAACCCCAAGCGATTTTTATCATGGGGCCAACGGCGTCACGAAAGACAGCATTGGCAATGGCATTGCGTCAACAATTACCCGTTGAAATAATTAGTGTAGATTCTGCTTTAATTTATTGCGGTATGAATATAGGAACAGCGAAACCAACACGGGAAGAGCAACAAATTGCCCCACACCGATTAATTGACATATTGGATCCTGCACAGTCTTATTCAGCCGCAGATTTTCGCCGTGATGCTTTATTAGAAATGGAAAAAATTGTCGCATCGGGCCGTATTCCCTTACTCGTTGGGGGGACTATGCTATATTTTAAAGCATTACTGGATGGGTTGTCACCCTTACCTTCTGCCGATGTTACAATTCGGGCAGAAATTGAAATGCAAGCGAAACAATTTGGTTGGGAAACAATTCATAAACGTTTGAAAACGGTTGATCCCATATCAGCAGCTAGAATCCATCCTAATGATCCTCAACGATTGTCTCGTGCCTTAGAGGTTTTCTTAGTTTCCGGGCAGAGTCTGACAGAATTAACTGAAATTGTAGAGGCAGAATTACCTTATAATGTGTTACAGTTTGCGATTTCACCGCAAGATCGTAAAATTCTCCACCAACGTATTGAGATGCGCTTCCTAAAAATGTTGAAGACCGGTTTTGAGGATGAAGTTAGCGCTCTTTATGCTAGAGGGGATCTCCATGGGGATCTACCCGCTATACGTTCTGTTGGTTATCGTCAGATGTGGTCATATTTGTCTGGTGAAATCAGCTATGATGAAATGGTTTATCGTGGTATATGTGCAACACGTCAATTGGCTAAACGTCAAATTACATGGTTAAGAGGATGGAAAAACGTGCATAGACTCGATAGCGATGATATTAAGGGAATTCTTAACACAATATTGCATGTTATTAGTGCATAGGTTTCCTATTTATGTACAATTGGTGGTAAAGGCACAATTTTTTTGAGTAGTTAATTTTTTCGAACCATAAAGGTTCTTAGTTAAAAACAACAAAATAAGGAAAATAGAGAATGGCTAAGGGGCAATCTTTGCAAGATCCGTTCCTAAACGCGTTACGTCGTGAAAGGGTTCCGGTTTCCATTTATTTGGTCAATGGCATCAAATTACAAGGTCAAATCGAATCATTTGATCAATTTGTTATTTTACTGAAAAACACAGTAAGCCAAATGGTATATAAGCATGCTATTTCTACTGTAGTACCTTCTCGTCCTGTATCTCACCATAGTAATCAAGGGGGTAATACAGGCTTAGGTAATTACAATACAGGTAATGTGGCAGTTCCACAGGATAGTGATGCGACTGAATAATTCAGTTAATTATCTGAACAAAAAAATACAGGTAAAGTTCCTTTTACCTGTATTTTTCCTGTTTGATATTTTTTAAGTCTAAGGAGTTGTGCTTTTGTTTGATAGACATGAAGGTGGGGAATTAGCTGTTCTTGTGCATGTTTTTTTCTCTAATGAAAAAGATATTGAAAACCTAATTGAATTTGAATCATTAGTCATCTCTGCGGGTATTAAGCCAGTACAGATAATCACAGGAAATCGCAAATCACCGCAGGCTAAATATTTTGTTGGTGAGGGTAAAGCGGAAGAAATTACGGCAGCTGTTAAAGACAGTAATGCCGATGTGGTTCTTTTTGATCATACGTTAAGCCCTGCACAGGAAAGAAATCTTGAACGATTATGTCAGTGCCGAGTTATTGATCGTACGAGTTTAATTTTAGATATATTTGCACAGCGCGCACGTACACATGAAGGTAAACTACAAGTTGAATTAGCTCAGTTAAGGCATATTTCTACCCGTTTGGTACGTGGCTGGACTCACCTTGAACGACAGAAAGGAGGGATCGGCTTACGTGGACCTGGTGAAACGCAACTTGAAACGGATCGTCGATTGATCCGCGGTAAAATTCGACAAATTCTTTCTCGGTTGGCTAAGGTAGAAAAGCAGAGAAAGCAGGGTAGACAAGCTAGAAGTAAAGCGGGTATTCCCACCATATCATTGGTAGGTTACACTAATGCAGGTAAGTCTAGTCTGTTTAATCAAATGACAAAGTCTGAAGTATATGCAGCAGATCAATTATTTGCGACGTTAGATCCTAGATTACGGCGTATTGATATTGATGATGTTGGAGTGACAGTGTTGGCTGATACTGTAGGTTTTATTCGCCATCTACCTCACAATCTGGTCGCTGCATTTAAAGCAACATTGCAGGAAACACGCGAAGCCAGTTTATTATTACATGTTGTGGATGCTGCGGATAACCGTATGGAAGAAAATATCCGCGCAGTTGAAAGTGTACTAGAAGAAATTGAGGCTAATGAAATTCCAGCGCTGTTAGTCATGAATAAAATTGACATGTTGAATGGATTTACTCCCCGTATTGATCGCGATGAGAATAATGTCCCTATTCGGGTCTGGCTCTCTGCTCAAACTGGTGAAGGGATTCCATTATTATTACAGGCGCTGACAGAACGCCTTTCTGGTGAAATTGCACACTATGAATTGCGTTTACCGCCAGAAGCGGGTCGTTTGCGCAGTCGATTCTATCAACTTCAGGCAATCGAATATGAAGAAATGGATAAAGATGGCAGTATCATGCTTGAAGTGAAGCTGCCCATTGTTGACTGGCAAAGACTTTGCAAGCAAGAACAACCTTTACTTGAGTACATTGTTAAGTCAACACATTAAATGTGGTCAATAAATTGAACAAATTAAGAGTAAAATATTTTGCTCTTAGCCCTGAAAAACCAATCATAACGAATGGAGCTATAACATGGCGTGGAATCAGCCCGGTAATAACGGACAGGACCGCGACCCGTGGGGAAGCAGCAATAGAAGCAACTCCAGTGGTAATAAAGGTAATCGGAAAAAGGGAACAACTGATCTTGACGATCTGTTCCGCAAGTTGAGTCGCAAACTTGGTGGTTTAGGTGGGAATAATAAAGGTAAAAATGGTTCGAGTAATCAAAATGGCGTCAATATAAACGACCGTTTTATCGTATTTATTATCGCAGCAGTTGTTATTATTTGGGCTGCAAGTGGTTTTTATACGATAAAAGAGAGTGATCGTGGCGTCGTTTTCCGTTTTGGTAAATATAGCCATACTGTTGAACCGGGTTTAAATTGGAAACCAAATTTTATTGAAAAAGTGATTCCGATTAATGTTGAAACCATTCGTGAACAAGCGACTAATGGTATGATGTTAACTGCGGATGAAAATGTTATTCAAGTAGAAATGAACGTCCAGTATCGCGTAACAGATCCGGCTCAATATTTATTTAATATTACTAACCCAGATAACAGTTTACGTCAGGCAATAGATAGCGCAGTACGTGGAATTATTGGCCAATCAGCAATGGAACAGGTGTTAACGACGAAACGTGCCTTTATCCGTTATGAAACACAAAAAGAGTTAGAAAATACAATAAGACCTTATAATATGGGTATAACGATATTAGATGTTAACTTCCAGGCTGCTCGTCCACCGGAAGCGGTTAAAGCCGCATTTGATGATGTTATTGCAGCGCGAGAAGAAGAACAGAAGACCATCCGTGAAGCGCAAGCTTATCGTAATGAAGTTTTGCCATTAGCGAACGGTAATGCCCAGAAATTGATCGAAGAAGCAAAAGCTTATAAATCAAGTGTGGTTTTCAAGGCGGAAGGTGAAGTAGCCAGCTTTGCCAAAATGTTGCCAGAATATCGAGCTGCTCCTCAAATCACTCGTGAACGTTTATATATTGAGACAATGGAACGAGTACTAAGTAATACGCGTAAGGTTATTGTTAACGACAAGAGCAATAGTATGTTAGTGTTGCCGTTAGAGCAGATTTTACGCAGTGGAACCAAAGATAAAGCAGCAGATATACAGAAAATAACACCACCAAAAGTTATTCAGCAATCAGATATTTCTACTAAATCGCCTTATTCATATAGCTATGGTACGCGGGATAATGCTCCGGGCAGTAATTCAACTCGTGTAGGAAGACAATAATCATGCGTAAATCAGTGATTGTTATTATTATTGCTGCATTAGTTGTGTTGTATATGTCAATTTTCACCGTTCAACAAACAGAAAGAGGGATTATTCTACGCTTTGGTAAGGTTGTGCGTGATAGTGACAATAAACCTATTATTTATGAGCCAGGTTTGAACCTCAAAATACCATTTATTGAAACGGTAAAAATGCTGGATGCTCGTATTCAGACATTGGATGTTCAGGCAGATCGCTATCTGACTCGAGAAAATAAAGATTTAATGGTTGATTCCTATTTAAAATGGCGAATTACTGATTTTAGTCGTTACTATGTGGCGACCGGTGGCGGTAATCCTTATCAAGCTGAAACTTTACTGAAACGTAAATTTAGTGATCGTCTGCGTTCAGAATTTGGCCGTTTAAATGTGAAAGATATTATTACCGATTCTCGCGGGCGCTTGACCGTCGATGTGCGTGATGCACTTAATAAAGGTTCTGGTTCAGATACAGAAGCGACAAAAGATGCAGATCAGGCTATTGCCTCGGCAGCAGCCCGTTTTGATCAAGAGATCAAAGGTAATTCGCCAGTTGTTAATCCAAATAGCATGGCGGCGTTAGGGATCCAAGTTGTCGATGTTCGCATCAAACGTATTGAATTGCCAAGTGAAGTTTCGGAAGCGATATATCAACGTATGCGCGCTGAACGAGAGGCTGTAGCACGCCAACATCGTTCACAAGGTCAAGAAGAGGCCGTGAAGATCCGTGCAGCAGCAGATAAAACAGTGACCGAGACATTGGCAGAAGCGGAGCGTACGGCACTGAAATTACATGGTGAAGGAGATGCGATGGCAACTAAGCTATTTGCTGATGCATTTAACCAAGATCCTGATTTCTATGCTTTCATTCGTAGTTTACGGGCATACGAAAAGAGCTTTAGTAAAAATGGTGATGATGTGATGGTATTAAGCCCAGATACCGATTTTTTCCGCTATATGCGAGCACCAACTAAACAAAGAGCCGTACAGTGATCATTTAAAGATAAATGAAATGATTGCGAATTGACTCTCGGTAAGCCCGCATTAGGCGGGCTTTAATCTGTTAAGATTGTCATGAAAAGAGGTATTGATGTTATAAAAATTGCTGGCAGCTAATGATTGAAATGGTAGAATTTTTTTTAAGCAATCGAGTGAATTTTAAAATGGGTAAAAACGTTGTCGTATTAGGTACTCAATGGGGTGACGAAGGTAAAGGCAAAATAGTCGATTTATTAACTGAACGCGCTAAGTATGTTGTTCGTTACCAAGGTGGGCATAATGCTGGTCATACGCTACTGGTAAATGGTGAGAAAACTGTTCTCCATCTTATCCCATCAGGTATTCTGCGTGAAAATGTCATAATCGTCATTGGCAATGGTGTGGTATTAGCGCCTGATGCATTAATGGATGAAATGAAAAAATTGGAAGCGCGTGGTGTGCCAGTGCGTAAACGCCTCAAAATTTCGGCAGCTTGTCCATTAATCTTGCCCTATCATGTTGCTTTAGATAATGAGCGTGAAAAAGCGCGAGGCGCAAAAGCAATAGGAACGACCGGCCGGGGCATCGGCCCTGCTTATGAAGATAAAGTTGCCCGCCGTGGATTACGTGTTGGCGATCTGTTTAATAAAAAAACCTTTCCAGTCAAACTTAAAGAAATTGTTGATTACCATAATTTTCAATTAGTGAATTATTATAAAGCACCTGCAATCGATTACCAAAAAACATTAGATGATATTATGGTTATTGCCGATATTTTGACGGCGATGAGCGTTGATGTCGCTGATTTATTATACAAAGCGCATCAAGCAGGCGAATTAGTGATGTATGAAGGTGCTCAGGGAACATTGCTGGACATTGATCATGGTACTTATCCCTATGTGACTTCATCAAACACAACGGCGGGTGGTGTTGCCACTGGTTCAGGATTAGGTCCGCGTTATGTTAATTATGTTTTAGGAATATTGAAAGCTTATTCTACCCGTGTAGGTGGCGGTCCTTTTCCAACGGAGTTATCTGATGAAACCGGCGAATACCTGCGTGAAAAAGGGCAAGAATTTGGTGCAACAACAGGCCGTTTCCGTCGTACAGGTTGGTTAGATATTGTTGCTATTAACCGGGCAGTTGAAATCAATTCTCTTTCCGGTTTCTGTTTAACCAAATTAGATGTATTAGACGGTTTGGATGAAGTGAAATTTTGTGTTGCTTATCGCAAACCTGATGGAACTCAATTGACTATAACGCCGTTAGCGGCAGAGGAATGGGAAGATTTAGCGCCGATATATGAAACCTTACCAGGCTGGAGTCAAAGTACTTTTGGGGTAAAAGAATATAATCAATTACCTAAAGAAGCCATTGATTATATTAAACGGATTGAGGAATTAACCGCGATCCCGATAGATATTATTTCGACTGGACCTGATCGTGCTGAAACAATGATATTACGAGATCCTTTTGATGCATAATTTTACCAGTCAATAATATTGCTCAAAGAGTGACGCCTCAACATTCAGGCGTTATTTTTATATCTAGTAATTCATATTGCCTGATTACTGATCAATTTTGCTTAATATGATAAAAATTTACATAATAGATATAACTAAATGAATTAATGTCAAGAAGATCTCTTTCCATTTTTGTTTTATAACCAGAGGTTAATGTGCAGTTAACAAGTTTTACTGATTATGGCTTAAGCGCATTAATTTATATGGCTTCATTACCTAAGGATAAAAGAACTAATATTACTGAAGTTCCTAATGTATACAGTGTCTCGCGTAACCATATGGTAAAAATTATTAATCAATTAAGCCGATGTGGACTTGTTGCTGGGGTGAGAAGGAAAAATGGCGGGATTTACTTAGGCAAGCCAGCTGAGCAGATCCGGATAGGTGATGTTGTTCGTCTATTAGAGCCTCTCGCATTAGTTAATTGCTGCAGCGATTTTTGCCATATTACTTTTGCTTGTCGATTAAAAAAATATTAAATCAAGTAATTGAACTTTTTTTAAATGAATTAGATAAATATACACTGGCAGATCTAATAGAAAATAATAAGCTACTTTATAAGTTACTATTAAAATAAATAACAGGCCTGGTGTATTAGTGGGTTATATTAATCAAAGTGGTAGTGGAGGTGAGTGATGGCAAAAGATCCTTATAAAGACCGGGAAGCTGAGAAATATCATTCACCAATTGTAAGTCGTGAATATATTTTAGAGGTATTAGCAAAATTTACTAAGCCTGTAAGTCGACAGGAAATCGGCCGAATATTAAAGTTAACTAAAGAAGAAGAGTTAGAGGCTTTGCGGCGCCGCTTACGTGCTATGGAACGTGATGGGCAATTAGTATTTACTCGTCGTCAATGTTATGCCTTACCTGAACGCCTTGATTTACTCAAAGGCACAGTTATTGGCCATCGTGATGGTTTTGGTTTTTTACGGGTAGAAGGCCAGAAAGACGATTTTTACCTTTCTTTAGAAGAAATGAAAAAAGCGCTGCATGGTGATCTTGTACTTATCCAGCCATTGGGCAAAGATCGGCGAGGACGTACAGAAGTTCGCATTGTTCGAGTGCTTGTCCCACGAAATAATCATATTGTAGGACGTTATTTTATAGAATCGGGGATGGGGTATGTAGTCCCTGATGATAGTCGACTGTCCTTTGAGATATTGATCCCTAAAGAGCAGGTTAACGGTGCCAGGATGGGAAATGTGGTTGTCGTTGAGATGACAACCCGACCAGCGCGCCATACCCAGGCAGTAGGAAATATTGTCGAAGTATTAGGCGAAAGCATGGGGACTAACATTGTGGTAGAGATTGCATTAAGAACCTATGAAATTCCGTATAGTTGGCCGCCACAAGTTGAGAAGCAAGTTGCTGATTTGTCCGAACAGATCCCTGCGTCAGCAAAAAAAGGCAGAGTAGACTTATGTCATCTACCTTTAGTCACCATTGATGGCGAAGATGCCCGAGATTTTGATGATGCAGTTTATTGTATGCCGAAAGAAGACGGTGGCTGGTGCTTATGGGTCGCGATTGCTGATGTTAGTTATTATGTGCGGCCACAAACGGCTTTGGATAGTGAAGCGGTTAGTCGGGGAAATTCAGTCTATTTTCCATCACGAGTGATCCCTATGTTGCCTGAAATTCTTTCTAATGGGTTATGTTCATTAAACCCTGAAGTTGAGAGGCTTTGCATGGTATGTGAAATGCAGATATCGGCGGAAGGGAAAATTACTTCATCTAAATTCTATGAAGCCGTAATGCGTTCTCATGCCAGATTGACTTATACCAAAGTCTGGAAAATTTTACAGGGTGACGAAGAATTACGTCAACATTATCAAGACCTGGTGCCGCATTTAGAACAACTTCATCGATTATATAAAGCGTTAGATAATGCGCGCATAAAACGCGGGGCTATCTCCTTTGAATCTGAAGAAGCTAAATTTATTTTTAATGCAGAAAAACGCATTGAGCGGATAGAGCCGGTTGAACGTAATGATGGGCATAAATTAATTGAAGAGTGTATGATTTTAGCGAATATCGCTGCCGCACGTTTTGTTGAGCGGAATAAAGAACCTAGCTTGTATCGTGTCCATGATAGGCCCAAACAAGAGAGTATTGTAAATTTGCGGACGGTATTTAGCGAGCTGGGTTTGAGATTGCCAGGTGGCACGAAACCAGAGTCAGCTGATTATGCTAAAGTTATGGATGAAGTGGCTGAACGTCCGGATCATGAATTGCTGCAAACAATGATTTTGCGTTCAATGAAACAAGCTATTTATGATCCTGAAAATAGAGGGCATTTTGGCTTAGCACTGAAATCTTATGCCCATTTCACTTCACCGATCCGTCGATATCCTGATTTAGCGTTACATCGTTCGATTAAATATCTTTTATCTGGACAACATGGAAACAATCAACATCGCTCGACGCCGACCGGTGGTTGGCATGCTGATAGTCATGAAATGCTGCAATTGGGTGAACATTGTTCAATGACCGAACGGCGAGCTGATGAAGCGACGAGAGATGTTGCTGATTGGTTGAAATGTGATTTTATGCAGGATCAAGTTGGCAATGTATTTACTGGCATTATCACTAGTGTCACGGGTTTTGGCTTTTTTGTCCGCTTAAAAGATCTTTTTATTGATGGTCTGGTGCATGTCTCATCACTTAATAATGATTACTATCGCTACGATAATGTAGGACAGAGACTTATTGGTGAGTCTTCGGGGATGGTATATCGTCTTGGTGATGAAGTTGAAATTACCGTTGAAGCTGTACATATGGATGAACGCAAGATCGATTTCGCATTGATATCAACCTTACGTAAGGCGAAAAATCCAGGTAAGACAGCAAAAAAAAAAACAAAAAAGCAATTTAAAAAAACAATTTCAACTCATAGCAAGCAAGATCACAGCCAGGACAAAAATTTTGAGCCCAGTAGTGCATTTATTAAAGCGAATAAAAAAGGCAGCGGCAACGCTAAAAAAGTAGATAAGAAAGGGAAAAAGGTTTCTCATAAAAGTAAAAAAATTGCCGCAAAATTGAGAGGAAAAAAGGCTATCAAAAAAACACAAAAATAATCTTAGTTATTTTTATTACTGATCTTCATCGGCAATGATTGACTCTCTTTGAGAGTTATTAAGTAATCGATAAATTTATGAGTGAAATTATTTATGGTATTCATGCAGTGCAAGCACTGCTGGAACGCAATCCATCGCGTTTAAAACAAGTTTATGTACTTAAAGGGCGTGAAGATAAACGTTTATTGCCGATTATTCAACAGCTTGAAAAATTGGGCATTATTATCCAGTTAGCTAATCGTCAATGGATGGATAAGCAGACACAGAACGCTGTTCATCAGGGTATTATCGCTCAGCTAAAACCCGGGCGGCAATATCAAGAGAGTGATTTAGATATTATTATTTCTCAGACAAAATCACCCTTTTTGCTTATATTAGATGGTATTACCGATCCACATAACTTAGGTGCTTGTTTACGTAGTGCAGAGGCTGCGGGTATTGATGCGGTTATTGTACCAAAGGATAAATCTGCTCAACTTAATGCCATCGCTAAGAAAGTTGCCTGTGGTGCAGCTGAGAGTATGCCATTAATTCGGGTTACCAATCTTGCGCGGACACTACGTCAATTGCAGCAGCATCATATCTGGATTGTTGGCACTGCAGGTGACGCCAATCATACATTATATGAAAGTAAGTTAACCGGGCCGGTTGCATTGGTGATGGGTGCTGAAGGTGAAGGTATCCGTCGTTTAACAAGGGAACATTGTGATGAACTGATTAGTATTCCAATGGGCGGTATGGTTTCGTCTTTAAATGTCTCTATTGCGACCGGCGTTTGTTTATTCGAAGCAGTACGTCAACGGCACAGTTATTGAGAAAAAAGTAAGAGCATTGATAATCTTGGCAAGATTATAGCTAGGCGACTTTAAAATGATTACAAGTAATTACTCTATATCAGTAAATTTATATTGGAGAAAAACATATATTTTTGTAATCAAAATTAAGACGCTTAGCTATACTTAACTTAACCCAATTCAATGACGATAAGTGATGATTTAATCTATTGCTTGAGTTTTAACTAAAAGATAGGTATAGTTATGCGTCGATTTTTCAGCCGCACTTAAATAAGTTCCTTGCCTCCATGGGATGCGGCTGACCCTGAAAAGAGACTGATTAATCCGTAAGGAGCAAAACTCATGCGTCATTACGAAATCGTTTTTATGGTTCATCCGGACCAAAGCGAGCAAATTGCAGGTATGATTGAGCGTTATAGTAGTTCTATCACCGAAGCGCAAGGTCAAATCCATCGCTTGGAAGACTGGGGTCGCCGTCAATTAACTTATCCAATCAATAAATTGCACAAAGCACACTATGTTCTGATGAACGTTGAAGCGCCGCAAGAAGTGATTGATGAGTTAGAAACAAACTTCCGCTTCAATGATGCCGTTGTCCGCAGCATGATTATGCGTGTTAAGCATGCGGTTACTGAAGCTTCTCCAATGCTTAAAGCGAAAGACGATCGTCGCAGTCGTGATTTGGTTGATGAAGACCTGGAAGGAATTCAGGTTGCTGAGGATTCTGAAGAGTAAATTTGGTTGTGAATACTAATCGATTGGTGCTGTTAGGCAAAATCTGTAATGCGCCGATAAGAAAAATCAGTCCAGCTGGGGTTCCGCACTGCCAGTTTGTGCTCGAACATCGTTCACAGCAGCAGGAAGCCGGTTTTGATCGACAAGTATGGTGTAGAATAACCATCATCGCCAGCGGACAAAAATTACAACAGTTTACTCACAGTATAACGGTCGGTAGTTGGATCACAGTTATTGGTTTTATTAGTAGCCATCAAAGCGCTAATGGCTTGAATAACTTGGTGCTTCACGCCGAGCAGATTGAATTGATAGATTCTGGAGACTAACCAAATGGCACGTTATTTCCGTCGTCGTAAGTTCTGCCGTTTTACAGCGGAAGGCGTTCAAGAGATTGATTATAAAGATATCGCAACGCTAAAAAACTATATCACTGAAAGTGGTAAAATTGTACCAAGTCGTATCACTGGTACTCGTGAAAAGTACCAGCGTCAGCTCGCTCGTGCTATCAAGCGCGCGCGTTACCTGTCTCTGTTGGCATATACTGATCGTCATCAGTAATTGATACGGTCCATTAACGACTTAAAGAGGATAAGGTAATGCAAATTATTCTGCTGGATAAAGTAGCAAACCTGGGTAGCCTGGGTAACAAAGTTGATGTTAAAGCGGGTTATGCTCGTAACTATTTAGTTCCTCTAGGAAAAGCTGTTCCTGCAACTAAAAAGAATGTTGAATTTTTTGAAGCACGCCGTGCCGAATTAGAAGCTAAATTAGCCGATGTTCTGGCTGTTGCGGAAGGGCGCGCGGAAAAAATTAATTCATTAGCAACAGTAACCATCGCCTCTAAAGCCGGTGATAAAGGTAAACTTTTTGGTTCGATCGGGACTCGTGATATTGCTCAGGCAGTCACTGCTGCCGGTGTTGAGGTTATGAAAAGCGAAGTTCGCTTACCAAATGGTGTATTGCGTACTGTTGGTGAACATGAAGTTCATTTCCAAGTGCATAGTGATGTATTTGCAAAACTGAATGTGAATATCATTGCTGAATAATTGCTTTCTGATTATTATACACAAACAAAAACACCAGCATCAGCTGGGGTTTTTGTTTCGATTTCTATCAGCTAAATCATTGTTGCTATTAATCAATCGTACAAAGTCAATTCTTTTACTTTTTTATCTCTGCCGAGTGTTAGAGGAATTTTTGGCTGGTAGTCGATAATTTTAATTCATGAAATTGTGACTGTTCATATATTATCATTTATATTTAGGAATAAAATTTATTCTTCAAACTGAAATTCCACCTTTAGGTTTTTAGTATTATAAAATTAATGAATTGATATAAAATTAGAATATTATTTTTAACTAGATTTATTTTATATTTTATATAGTTATTTACCCATTTATTTGAGACTGTTATTCTTTATTATTATTTATAATTTAATAAATAGGAACTGTTATGACAGATCAGGCATTTGATTCAATTGAAACTCAGGCAAATTATGGCATTGGTCTTCAAGTTGGTCAACAGCTTTTAGAATCAGGCTTGGATGTAGTGGTCTAATAAAACTGTAGAGATT
>NZ_CACTIE010000016.1 GCF_902713415.1 Arsenophonus endosymbiont of Bemisia tabaci Q2 | reverse complement strand
ATATTAACAGCGATGTTTTCTATGCATGAGTCACCCAAGTCCTTATCCCAGTACTTCCTAAAAACAGTGTAATCATGATGGATAATTCAACTTTTTACAAGAAACAGAATATTCAACAAGTCATCATCGATGCGGGGCATATGGTGGAATATTTTCCTACCTATTCCCCAGATCTTAATCCAATTGAACATAAATCGCCACAAGCTAAATGCAAATAAAAAGGGCTCGGAGGCGACACAGATATTTTGTTCGCACTCAATATCGTGTAATCAAAATTAAGTCGCTTAGCTATACAACCAGTGAAAAGAATAAACATTTTGAATAATTCATTTTTTAAATAATCCTTTATTTAAAATAAAACTTTTATTTATAGTTATACCCGTATCTAAATTATATAACTTAAATAGTGGTGGGAAAACAATGAAAAAGTAAATTTTCTGTTACAATAATGGTGAGAAGTTAAGAATGGTGCTGAGTATTAGTCGCTAAAACATAAAAGGGGTTTAGCGGATTGATTTATTGTTCCTGTAGTAGAAACTGATGTTTATATAACATAGACAAGATTTTCATTTCTTATAATAAAATTTTCCCTGTCTGGTAAATTTTAATTCCCAGAATTGCTTTATTTGATTCTAACTTAAATTAATTATCCGAAATAAGAACAGATCGGTTAGGTTTTATATTAATATCCCTTTGACACCCCCTTGCCCTATAGGGCCGGAAGGATGTTAATCTATAAAGGTGACATAATAGATTTGTTGGGTTAAATATTGATAAAAGCAGTGATAATGCAAAATTAAGTGCATTATCATAATAAAGATAAAGTTGATTTTTATTAAGGCATAAAGCGGTAGCCAATTCCAGTTTCAGTCACTAGCTGTACTGGTTTAGTTGGATCGTCTTCCAATTTTTGCCTTAAATGTCCCATATATAGCTAAGCGACTTAATTTTGATGACATTATTTATATAAGCTATTCAATTGATTTTAGACGTAAAGTGATATTTACGATGGAAGAAGAAGGGTTGAGTATCCGAGAAACAGCGAAGCAATTTCGGATTGGCTCTGCAT
>NZ_CACTIE010000015.1 GCF_902713415.1 Arsenophonus endosymbiont of Bemisia tabaci Q2 | reverse complement strand
TACAAGTAATTACTCTATATCAGTAAATTTATATTGGAGAAAAACATATATTTTGTAATCAAAATTAAGTCGCTTAGCTATAGATTCATCACTGTTACTCATTTCATCTATTACTACATATGAATTATAATTAAACAGGCGGTTAAATTTAAATCTCTGCTTTTGTGAGCTGGGATTGATAAAAATTTTCTGTTCTGGATGCGATTGATTATAAAAGCGATAGTCAGGTAAGATTTTTATATGATCGGTCCAGTTGTAACGTTGAATAACATACCGATCAACGCCATTACCCCCCGTTAGCATACCCCTTTGTTAATAACAGGGTATCATTACTGTCCTTACCATATAAAATTACATTCCCATTTCCACCTGCTAAAATATTATCTTTATAGCTAAGCGACTTAATTTTGATTACAAAATATATGTTTTTCTCCAATATAAATTTACTGATATAGAGTAATTACTTGTAATTATTTTAAAGTCGCCCAGCTATAGCATTAGCATTAGCATTAGCATTAGCATTAGCATTAGCATTAGCATTAGCAATGATAATATTATGTGCTGTATTCGGCCCACTAGCATTTTCTAAATTATTAATAGATGCAACAAGTTGTAAAGTATTGTTACTACTGCTAACAAAACTTCTTATTCTATAATGAGAATAGTCAAAAGTGCGAAAAGGTCGCGTTAAATATTTTAGGGTACTATTTTCTAAATCAATATAAGAACCGCGAAAACTGGTTTTGTTATGTTTATTTTATAAATAGAAAAATCTGGCTTTATAAGACCAATATTTTTTTGAATAGGTAATGTATTAATAATAATACTATCATTACCATCTTTACCGTAAAGATATTTTATTTTATTAATTTCAAATTGCTTATTATTAAAGATAAAAATATCATCGCTATTCCCCCAAACAAATATTTTTTACCATCATATATTTCAAATCGGTTGGCTACATCCTTCAATCCAATAATAATATCATCGCCATTAGCTGTATTAAAATTTATGCCAGAAATATAAGCCTTGTTATAGGTATTTCTAAAAAAACTTTCAGCATAATCATAGGAGTGTGTTAATCTAGGCGACAATGATATTGTATAAATGACCATTGATTTTTGACTATTCGATGTAAAAAATTTATTCCTATTAGAGTAAGTGTCAGAAAAATCTAAAAATATATTATCTGTATTTTCCTTTAATAAGATCGTTTCATTAGTCGCGATTTGTGAATGTGGAATATATTTTTTAATTTTGACATGTTCAATATCATAACGATCTGTAAATTGCTGTAAAATTAATCTGATTTCTTGTTCGGAAAAACGTCTTTTATTCTGCTCTATCTCATGATTAATCAGTTCATTTATCCATAAGGTGATGGCTGAATTTGAAAATATATTGAGATGTTTTGCTATCATATGATGTTCAATGTCTTGATAGACCAGATATTTATTTTTCTCTTTATCTATTAAATGAAAATAAGGTAACTCTTCTGCTTGCTGCATTTATTCAATATAAAAATATAAAGTATAACCAAATGGTTGTAATTGAAATTGATTGCGCTGTTTTTCAAATAATGCTTTTTTAAAACTATCTTCTACCTGATATTGCTGTAATTTATTTTGTATCGCATAAGTTAGATTCAGTCCCAAAGCCGCTCTTAGACCAGTTTCAAATTCTTCCCCTGAAGTTAATTTAATTTTTTCTTTAATTTTTGCTACTGTTCGTACCGCATTATAGGCCATTCCGCCCAACATTAAACTGGCACCAAACGCAATACCAATCGGGCCTACTGCTGAACCAGCAAAAATAGCCAACGCGGTACCAAGTCCGAAACCCGCTCCCAGTACAGATAACATGCCATTGATAATGAGATCTTGACGTATAGCAGGATCTTGTTCGGTCTTTAGTTGGCTAAAACTATCATAAGCATAATAAATATCAAATCCCGCCGCCATCGCATTTTAAAAAATGACCGCCCGGCCAGTAAACGTATCTGCCATTCGATAAGAGCCAGTTATTTTATAAACGCTTTTTAATAACAGAGGTTGCAAAATATCAGTGCTAAAATTAGCTGCCGCAGTACTCCAAGCAATGGCGATATTTTTACTTATTTCAGCCCGCTGCTGATCATTCAATTCTGTAGACTGTTGCTCTGCTAACATCGTGTGGGTAGAGTTAATCAATTGAAACAGACCAATAGCCTGAGTACCATAACCAATTTTATTCATCATGCGAGCATAACGAGGCAATTTGACACTATTTTGCCGTAAACGTGGCCAAAGAGTCTTATCTGGGTTATGTTCAATAGCGGATAATCTTGCTAATAATAGTGCTGATGAAGCCAGATCCTGTTCATTAGTTATAGCTAAGCGACTTAATTTTGATGACATTATTTATATGAGCTATTCAATTGATTTTA
>NZ_CACTIE010000014.1 GCF_902713415.1 Arsenophonus endosymbiont of Bemisia tabaci Q2 | reverse complement strand
AATCTAACGCGATACAGATGCAGAGCCAATCCGAAATTGCTTCGCTGTTTCTCGGATACTCAACCCTTCTTCTTTCATCGTAAATATCACTTTACTTCTAAAATCAATTGAATAGCTCATATAAATAATGTCATCAAAATTAAGTCGCTTAGCTATACTGGTTGCGAAACACAATCTGGTCGCGTACCGACAAAAAGTCCAACAATATTAGCCTGATTTAATGCCTGTTGATATAACGCCTTTAAAATTGAAACTTCAGCATAAGTATTGGTATAAGCTTGAAAATAAGCCAGATAACGTTGAGCACGATGGATTTTTTACTTTTTGCGCAATCTGTTGCTGGATGGAAAATTGCTGTTGCTGCTAATCGGAAAAAGAAGCAACATTGCAAAAGGTACAGCCGCCACGTCCCTAAGGAGCCATCACGATTAGGGCAATTAAAACCACCGTGCAAACTGATCTTATGAATTTTTTTCACCATAGCGGCGCTGAAGATCAGCGTTAAAAATAGTAACAACATCATTTAACTGCATAAAATAACAATTAATTAGCGGTATCTAATTGGGCAAAACTTTTCACCAAATCATCGATAGCTTTAACCTGTTCAAGAAATGGCGCTAATTTTGCTAATGGCAGTGCTGATGGCCCATCACATTTTGCGTTAGCCGGATCAGGATGCGCTTCCAGAAATAATCCCGCTAAACCGACTGCCATACCCGCTCTCGCCAACTCACCAACCTGTGCACGGCGACCGCCGGAAGCAGAACCAAAAGGATCACGACATTGCAATGCATGAGTAACATCAAAAATAACCGGAGAACCCTTTGATACATTCATCATGATATTGAAGCCTAACATATCGACAACCAAATTATCATAACCAAAGTTTACCCCACGATCACAGAGAATAACTTTTTCATTACCTGCTTCTTTAAATTTATCAACAATATTTCCCATTTGTCCAGGGCTTACAAATTGGGGTTTTTTAACATTAATGACTGCACCGGTTTTGGCCATCGCTTCAACCAAGTCAGTTTGCCGGGCTAAAAAAGCCGGTAGTTGAATAACGTCAACCACCTCAGCAACCGGTGCCGCTTGCGCTGGCTCATGAACATCCGTAATTACTTTAACGCCAAATGTTTGTTTGATTTCTTGAAAAATTTTCATTCCTTCTTCAAGCCCAGGGCCGCGATAGGAATGAATCGAAGAACGGTTCGCTTTGTCGAAGGAAGCCTTAAAAACATAAGGAATGTTAAGCTTGTCCATTACGGTGACATAATGTTCGCAAATCTTCATTGCCAAATCGCGCGATTCAAGCACATTCATACCACCAAATAATACAAATGGTAGATTATTTGCCACTTTGATATTATCAATGGCGACTACTTTATATTGCATGCTTTTACCCTTTCTATGACAGCAAATTGGTGACGATTTTTAATGATCAATGCAATATAATCTGCTGCCCTTCTATTGAATAGATTTGCATTTTTATCATTTCAGAAACAGGATCTTCTGGACATTGCTCAACAAAATAATTTAAATCAGAAATGGCAACATGATTACATTCAAGATGAGCAAAAATAAGTCCTCTATCACGTATTTCATAAGGATCTTTCGGATCAAAAATTAATAATGTTTCACAAACTCTTAGCGCTTGTTCCATTTTTTTTTCTTCCATCAACGCTGCTTTTATTGTATCAAACATTTTTCGTATGATAATTCTATGCGCAGTTTCTTCTATGTCTTTTCGCGTCAGATGAGCAAAAGGGCTAATTGTTCCCTTGACCCATAAATCAAGCATCTGCTCGGTGAGCGTTTCACCATTTATCGGGTTAATATACCAATAAGTACCATCTTCTCGGCGAACACATAGAATAAGCTGAGTCAGAAAAATAATCGGTATCACCGGCAACTGCAATTGAGTGGCAACATGCAAAAAAATTGTCCCCAATGAAACAGGTGCCCCCTGTCTTGCTATTAGCACTTTATCCAGCCAAAGGGCGTCAGAAAGCGAATAAACCCCCGTTACACCGCTAAAAAGCCAGTCTCGATAAAACAACTTTAGTAATATAGATACTTGCGTTTCTATATCATCATCAGCTTGTATTGTTTGTCTTGCTTCGGCAACTAGAAGCCTAAGTTGTGCATTCACTTGTTCAACAGGAAAATCTGGCCGAATAATCCGTGAAACAAGTATAATACCTTCGCTCAGTGGTGCTTTATTAAATTCAAAATCAGCTATGGTTTTCATCACATTTCCATTGACCTACTGTAATACGATCATTAGCACCATAATCCTGAAAAGTTACTACCTGTTGATAATGATGACAGGAAAATAACTGCCTTACTTGCCTTCCCTGCAACCACCCGTGTTCGAGTAAAAGCCATCCCTTATTAGCTAAATAATTAGACGATTGTTCAATTATCAATTGAATATCAGCCAACCCATGATTAGCCGATATTAATGCTGTTTTAGGTTCAAAACGCACATCACCTTGTTGTAAATGTGGATCATATTCATCAATATAAGGTGGATTACTGACAATCATATCAAATTGCTGAATAAGTAGTGAACTAAACCAATTACTTTTGCAAAATTGGATATTATTAATTACCAAATTATTTGCATTAAGTTGGGCTAGCGTAATTGCCGCATCACTAATATCGATACCAACTATCTGCGCTTGTGGACATTCTGATGCTAAAGCTAACGCCACAGCACCGGTACCCGTCCCCAAATCTAATATTTTTACTGCTTGCTTTTCTGGTAATAATTGTAATGCTCGCTCAACTAAGCACTCTGTATCCGCACGAGGTATTAACGTAACAGGTGAAACTTTCATTGGTAACGACCAAAACTCTTTTTCTTCTACTAAATAGGCGATAGGCTGACCCTTAGCCCGACGAGCTAATAGATGTTCAAGCTGTTGTTGTTGCTTAACGGTTAATTCTGTTTCGCCAAATGCAATAAGGAAAGTCCGTGTTTTTCCGGTTATATATTGCAACAAAATTTCAGCATCACGTTTAGGGCTATCACTATGGCAAAGTTTATTAGCCGCATAGGCTAACCAATACTGATAATTCATTAATCCTGCTCTGATAAAGCAGAGAGTTGATCTGCTTGATATTCGTTAATAATCGGTTGAATTAACATATCTAATTTTCCCTCTATCACTTCATCTAAACTATAGAGAGTTAAATTGATACGATGATCAGTAATGCGGCCTTGGGGAAAATTATAAGTTCTGATCCTATCAGAACGATCACCTGAGCCGAGTAAATTACGGCGCTCAGACGCTTCTTCTTCACGGCGTTTTTGCACTTCCGATGCACGAATACAGGCAGCTAAAACTGACAGCGCTTTGGCTTTATTTTTATGCTGAGAACGTTCATCCTGACACTCGACCAC
Source organism: Arsenophonus endosymbiont of Bemisia tabaci Q2 (assembly GCF_902713415.1). Lineage (GTDB taxonomy): Bacteria > Pseudomonadota > Gammaproteobacteria > Enterobacterales > Enterobacteriaceae > Arsenophonus. The sequence goes on along the minus strand of NZ_CACTIE010000014.1, from coordinate 9,115 downwards.
AATTCCAGTTGGAATATGGGTAATACGGATCGCGGAGTCAGTGGTATTAACATGCTGTCCGCCAGCGCCTGATGAACGAAAAGTATCAATTCTTAAGTCACTAGGGTTGATATCCGGTAGCTCTGTTGCTGGAATTTCAGCTAGAATGGCTACTGTACAAGCAGAAGTATGAATACGCCCTTGAGATTCAGTCTCCGGTACGCGCTGGACACGATGTCCCCCTGACTCAAACTTTAGACGACCATATACACTATCACCAGAGACTTTGGCGATAATTTCTTTGTAACCACCGTGTTCTCCTTCACTGGCATTCATAACTTCAATCCGCCAGCGACGGGATTCAGCATAGCGGCTATACATTCTAAAAAGATCACCGGCAAATATTGCCGCCTCATCACCACCGGTACCGGCGCGAATTTCTAAAAAGCAATTTTTTTCATCATCAAGATCTTTTGGTAACAATAAAATCTGTAATTGTTGTTCAAATTCCTCATTACGCTTTCTCGCTTCTTTTAATTCGTCCTGAGCCATCTCGCGCATTTCAGGATCATGCAATAATATTTCAGCCGTCTCAATATCTTTCTGAATGGTGCGCCATAACTGAAAACATTTGGTTACATCTGTTAACTGCGCATACTCATTAGACAACGCCCGGAAACGCTCTTGATCTGCGATCACTTCAGCATCAACCAGGTGTGCTTGAATTTCTTCGTAGCGTTCCTGCAATGCTTCTAACTTAGCAATTATTGAAGACTTCATTCGTTATGTTAGACCTTACTAAAGATAGTTTAATTTTTCTCCAGTCCTAAGCTATCTTTTAAAATATTAAGACGGTGAATATCACCATCTGTCGCTGCTTGCTGGAGTGATTTGGTTGGTGTGTGGATCAGGCGATTCATTAACTGATAGGTCAATTGATTGATCACTTGCTCGCTATCTGCACCATTTCGAAGCGAAGCAAGTGCTTTTTCTGCCATTTCGGCCCTAATTTGCTCTGCCTGACCACGATAATCACGAATTGTATTGACTGATGACTGAGAACGCAACCAATCCATAAAATAAGCACTTTCTTGCTCAATAATAAGCTCAGCCTGAACTGCCGCCATTTTCCGTTGTTCGACATTGCGCTGCACAATCCCATGCAAATCATCAACGCTGTAGAGATAAATATTATTTAATCTGTCAACATCAGGTTCAATATCTCGCGGAACAGCAATATCAATCAGCAACATCGGCTTATTACGGCGGACTTTCATTGCCCTTTCAACCAGCCCTTTACCAATGATCGGTAAAGGGCTGGCAGTAGAACTAATTACAATATCCGCGTCGGCTAAACGGGTATCAATTTCAGCTAAAGTGATCACTTCCGCACCAACATGATTAGCAAAACGTGCAGCGCGTTCTCGAGTTCGGTTAGCGATAATCAAATGTTTAGCATGATGTTCACGCAGATGGCGCGCGGCCAGTTCGATAGTCTCGCCGGCACCGACCAGTAAAATATGCAATTCAGACAGTGATTCAAAAATCTGACGAGCTAGCGTACAAGCGACAAAAGCAACCGAAACCGCATTAGCACCAATTTCGGTTTTCGTACGAATACGTTTAGCAACTGAAAATGAGCGTTGAAATAAACGATCCAACTCACTAGATAACTTTGTATAGTGCTGAGATTTAGAAAATGCTTTTTTCACTTGACCTAAAATTTGCGGTTCACCTAAGACTAATGAATCTAATCCACTGGCAACACGCATTAAGTGGCTAACAGCAGCATTATCTTGGTGCCAATAAATACTTGTTTTAACATCATTTAAATTTAAACGATGATAGTTACATAACCAATCAATTAATTGCTCTTGTAGGGATTCTTTTGAATCAACGCATAGATAAAGCTCAGTACGGTTACATGTAGAGAGCACAACGCCACTATGAACAAATGGCTGCTGAAGTAAATTATCCAGTGCGTGTTCAATTCTTTCCGGCCCAAAAATTAACCGTTCACGTAACGTTATAGGCGCGATTTTATGGTTTATACCGAGTGCAAGTAATGTCATATTCGCTAAATCAAGTAACTAAATGGTTTCTAAACATCTGTTAAGCAGACAAAAATAAAACCAATAACTTTAATAAGGAAATTTTGAGGTATATTCTACTTTATGCAACTAGGCAATTAAAGATGTTAAACTAAGCAAATGAATATAGCTAAGCGACTTAATTGTGATGACATTATTTATATGAGCTATTCAATTGATTTTAGACGTAAAGTGATATTTACGATGGAAGAAGAAGGGTTGAGTATCCGAGAAACAGCGAAGCAATTTCGGATTGGCTCTGCATCTGTATCGCGTTGGATTAATCAAATAGAGCCAAAAGCATCGACTACGCGTCAGCGAAAAATCGATAAATCCGAGTTGATAAAAGATGTTGAACAATATCCAGATGCTTACCAAAAAGAGCGTGCAGAGCGTTTTGGCGTTTGTCAGAAGGCCATTTGGCAAGCTCTTAAAAAAATGGGATTGACCTATAAAAAACTCTACGTCATCCGAAAGCCGACGAAAACACTCGACAAACGTTTCAACAAAAAAACAACAGTATGAAAAAGAAGGCAAGCATATTGTTTTTATTGATGAAAGTGGTTTTTCACACGATACCCCGCGGACTCACGGCTATTCCCCGAAAGGTCAACGGTGTGTTGGTCTCAAGAACTGGGGAGCTAAAGGAAGAACAAATGTTATCGGCGCTTTATTGGGCACAACGCTGTTTGCTATCGGATTATTTGATATCAATATTAACAGCGATGTTTTCTATGCATGGGTCACCCAAGTCCTTATCCCAGTACTTCCTAAAAACAGTGTAATCATGATGGATAATCCAACTTTTCACAAGAAACAGAGTATTCAACAAGTCATCATCCATGCGGGGCATATGGTGGAATATTTGCCTACTTATTCGCCAGATCTTAATCCAATTGAACATGAATGGGCACAAGCTAAATGCAAAAAAAGAGCGCTCGGATGCGACACAGATATTTTGTTCGCACTCAATATGGTGTAATCAAAATTAAGTCGCTTAGCTATAATTATAATTCGGGCATTTTTCCCAATTGTAGTTACATTTACCTTAATAATTTTCTGATCGACATCAACAAATTAATACCACTTGTGTGAATAGGAAATATTTAATGATACTCATTGCCAAGCAGTTTGCCAGTTTAAGTCACTATTGTTACAAATTTATCCCACTAATTGCTGTTTTTTTGACCGCATGTACATTCAATCAACAATTAACAACTGAAAAAAACGGTTCAATAACCAATCCATTATGGATAAACCACCAGCAGCAACTGGTCAAGTTGACAAAATTTCAAACCCGTGGTGCTTTTGCCTATATTGGCCCAGATAATAAAACCTATGCCAAATTCTTTTGGCAACAATATAGGCTGTCTAATTACCGCCTGTTACTGACCAATCCATTAGGGACAACAGAATTAGAGCTCAATGTAACCCCTGGCGTTACCCAGCTAATGGATAGAGAAGGTAAAAAATATGTCAACCATCATCCAGCACAGATGATTTATCAATTAACAGGTATGGAAATTCCAATTGAAAACCTGCCCTATTGGTTAATCGGTTTACCCACTAATGCCACATCATTCACACTAGACGAAAATGGGCTGTTAAAAACCATCGAATATAGGCAAAATGGCGAAACCTGGCATTTGAACTACCTTGCTTATCATCAGGATAGTCGGCCTAAACTACCTAGCCAGATTGAATTAACACAAGGTAAACAAGGTATTAAGTTAAAAATGGACAGTTGGACGCTAAACGAATGACATTAACTTGGCCCTCCCCAGCAAAACTTAACTTATTTCTCTATATTACCGGCCGTCAAGCTGATGGTTACCATCAACTCCAGACTCTGTTCCAATTTCTTAACTATGGTGATGAAATTACTATCAAACCACGTGAAGATAATCAAATTCGGCTGCTTACACCCTTTACTAATCTGCCAGCAGAAAATAACCTTATTGTTAAAGCAGCGCGTTTATTACAGCGCTATTGCATTGAAGTAGATCGCGCTGATAGTCATCAAGGTGCCGATATTTATGTTAAAAAAAGATTACCCACCGGTGGTGGTTTAGGAGGTGGATCTTCTAATGCAGCAACCACATTGATTGCCTTAAATCACCATTGGCAAACTCATATTGATGATAATACCCTAGCCGAGCTTGGCCGTCAGCTCGGCGCCGATGTTCCGGTATTCGTAATAGGTCATGCCGCTTTCGCGCAAGGCATCGGTGATCAACTTTTGCCAGCCAGTCCTGCAGAAAAATGGTATTTAGTGGCCCACCCTGGAATAAATATTGCTACCCAGCAAATTTTTGCTGATCCGGAATTAAAACGTAATTCCGCAAAACGCTTGTTAAGCCCATTGTTACAAGGGCCATACGCAAATGATTGTGAACCAATCGCAAGAAAACGTTTCCCTCAGGTTGAAGAGCTTATTTCATGGCTGCTAGAATATACATCATCACGTCTTACCGGCACAGGTGCTTGCGTTTTTGCTGAATTCGAAACTGAAGCTGCTGCCCGTAAGGTGTTAAATAAAGCCCCAGAGTGGGTGCAGGATTTCGTTGCGCAAGGCGTTAACCAGTCTCCTTTGCATACATTCCGCGCTGGGATTTCCAGATATCGAGACCATCAATAATAATATTTTTTGGTCGATAATATCTTTATAGACGCAAGCCTGAGGTTTTTTACGTGCCTGATATGAAGCTTTTTGCTGGTAATGCTACACCGGAACTTGCTCAAAGTGTTGCCAACCGACTGTATACGAGCCTTGGCGACGCTCTGGTTGGTCGTTTTAGTGATGGGGAGGTTAGTGTACAAATTAATGAAAATGTCCGTGGTGGTGATATTTTCATCATACAATCAACGTGTGCGCCAACAAACGACAATTTAATGGAGCTTGTTGTTATGGTTGATGCACTACGCCGTGCATCTGCTGGTCGGATCACCGCTGTCATTCCCTATTTTGGTTATGCACGTCAAGATCGCCGTGTACGTTCAGCACGTGTGCCTATTACCGCTAAAGTAGTGGCCGATTTTCTTTCGAGTGTCGGTGTTGACCGGGTCTTAACTGTCGATCTGCATGCCGAGCAAATCCAGGGTTTTTTTGATGTGCCGGTAGATAACGTTTTTGGTAGTCCAATTTTGTTAGAAGATATGCTACAACAAAATCTAGACAATCCGATCGTCGTTTCACCAGATATAGGCGGAGTAGTACGCGCCCGCGCCATTGCCAAATTATTAAATGATACCGATATGGCCATTATTGATAAACGTCGGCCACGCGCAAACGTTTCCCAAGTTATGCATATCATTGGTGATGTTGCTAATCGAGACTGTGTACTGATTGATGATATGATAGATACCGGTGGTACCTTGTGTAAAGCCGCTGAAGCACTTAAGGAACGAGGCGCTAAACGGGTCTTTGCATATGCTACCCATCCCATATTTTCCAGGAATGCCGTCGCTAATATTAAAGATTCAGTCATTGATGAGGTGGTTGTTTGTGACACTATTCCCTTATCAGCTGAAATCAAACAGCTCAATAAGGTTCGCTTATTAACGCTATCAGGCATGTTGGCTGAAGCCATTCGCAGGATCAGCAACGAAGAGTCAATCTCAGCGATGTTTGAGCACTAAATAATAAATTACGCGCTCAGTTAAATTTTTAGCTGCCGCATTTATTAACTTAGTAATACCGAAAACCCTTTGATATTTATCACGGGGTTTTTCTTTACTTTAAGACAGATTACCGACGATGCCGCTCGTCAAGATTTCGCAGCCACCAATAACGATCAGCAATGCCCTCATGACCACTCACTCTGGCACCAGCTAACCAAATCAAAGCTGCAATAAAAAGACTAATCAGTGATATTTCTGCTAAATATTCGGGTAGATCTAATTGAAAAACATGATTGCAAATATTATATGCAATACTGATCACCATAATTGCCATGCCAGTTACCATCAAGCAATTACCTAATAAAAAAGACTGTTTTCTTTTCATATCATACCCTCCAAAATACTTATCACTATGTACAATATTGAATAATAAAAATACCTACTCCTTTGCTATATTATAGTAATAGTTTTCCGACTTAGATTGATGAAATGATTACATTAGATAATATTTTATTCACAAATCTATACATAAAACTATTTTTTTTGAAAAAATAGTAGCCATTATCCAGCTAACCTGATCAACCTATTTTACTGTCATCAAATTTAACTTTTTGTACTCGGTTGTCAGAAAAGGTAAGCTATGTTCTTTAATTAAAACTGCTCAATAGTGAAAGAATATGGTGAGTAACATAAAACTGATCGTCGGTCTGGCTAACCCAGGTTCTGAATACGCGCTGACTCGGCATAATGCAGGCGCCTGGTATGTCGAATTATTAGCCAAACAACATAATCAATTACTAAAAGAAGAAAGTAAATTTTTTGCTCATACCGCGAGGATCAACTTGGCAAACAATGATGTTCGCTTACTGATACCGACAACATATATGAATCTTAGTGGACAATCAGTGTTAGCATTAGCCAGTTTTTATCGTATCAAGCCAGCTGAAATTCTTGTCGCCCATGACGAATTAGATTTAATGCCAGGCACCGCCAAAATAAAATTAGGCGGCAGCAATAGCGGACATAATGGTCTTAAAGATATTCAAAATAAACTAGGCAACAACCCTAATTTTTATCGTTTACGCATCGGTATTGGTCACCCCGGTGATAAAAATAAAGTTTTCAGCTTTGTGTTGAATAAACCCACCCTACAGGAACAAAAATTAATCGATGATACCATTGATGAAGCAATACGTTGCACACCGATTCTGCTTAATGAAGGCGTTAATAAAGCAGTAAATCAGTTACACGCTTTTAAGCCATGGAGTTAATAATACTATTACATCATATCTTCGGCAAGCTAACTTTTACGTGTATAATCATCGATAAATTCATTCATATTTATCAATTAGCGATACGCGATTGAACAGATAAAAACTAAGGTAACATATTTATGGGATTTAAATGCGGTATCGTTGGTCTGCCCAATGTAGGAAAATCAACGCTCTTTAATGCGCTGACCAAAGCCGGCATCGAGGCAGCAAACTTCCCTTTTTGTACTATTGAGCCTAATACCGGTGTAGTACCGATGCCTGATCCTCGTCTTGATCAATTGGCGCAAATTGTCAAACCACACCGAGTACTACCGACAACAATGGAGTTTGTCGACATTGCCGGACTGGTAAAAGGCGCATCTAAAGGCGAAGGTTTAGGCAATCAATTTTTAACTAACATCCGTGAAACTGAAGCGATCGGCCATGTTGTTCGCTGTTTCGATAATGATAACATCATCCATGTTGCCGGCCAGGTTGATCCACTAGCAGATATTGATACCATTAATACTGAATTGGCATTAGCTGACTTAGATACCTGTGAACGCGCTATTCATCGCATTCAGAAAAAAGCTAAAGGTGGCCACAAAGAAGCAAAAATTGAATTAGACATTTTGAAAAAATGTTTACCGCATCTTGAAAACGCAGAGATGCTACGAACTCTAGCATTAACTAAAGAAGAAAAAGCCGCCATCCGCTATCTCAGCTTTTTAACCCTCAAACCAACTATGTATATTGCTAATGTGAGTGAAGATGGTTTTAACAACAATCACGACCTACATGCAGTGCGGGCGATTGCTGAAAAAGAGCGCTCGGTGCTTTTGCCAGTATGTGCGGCCGTTGAAGCCGGTATCGCCGAACTTGATGAAGATGAACGCGACGAATTTATGGCTGAGTTAGGTATTGAAGAACCGGGACTAAATCGTGTGATCCGCGCCGGTTATAAGTTACTTAATTTAAAAACTTACTTCACTGCCGGGGTCAAAGAAGTTCGCGCCTGGACCATCCCTGCTGATGCCACCGCACCACAAGCGGCCGGTAAAATTCATACCGATTTTGAAAAAGGTTTTATCCGCGCCCAGACAATCTCATTTGCCGATTTTATTCACTATAACGGCGAGCAAGGCGCCAAAGAAGCCGGCAAAATGCGCGCCGAGGGGAAAGATTATATTATACAAGATGGCGATGTAATGAACTTTTTGTTTAATATTTGATTCACTCTAGCCAGTTTTATAATCTTTCAACACAATCTATAAAGACGGCAAAAACACTAAAACCCCAGGCAATTTGCGTGGGCTTTTATACTGATTATGGCTTAATTTTTTATGCTAGCTCAATCAAAGCCGAGTGCAAAATTGAGTATCACTATGATTACAACCCTTGGTTACCGGAAGCGTGCCAAAAGTGTAACCTCTTTCCCACAGTGCCTCACAAATTTTTTGCCATACCACGCGATAGACACGATCTGTCGGATGAGCTTTATCTGAAGTAGACACTTTACTGTTATGACCGATAATAATATCGTAATTACAGCTATCAATAAATTGATTGCTGGTTCCAACTTCTTGCACCCCTTCTGATAAATGTAACTTTTCATACAGGTTTGAGATAGATTCTGGTTTCAGTAATGACGCCATATCCACGTACATATCGCCATTATAGCTAAGCGACTTAATTTTGATGACATTATTTATATGAGCTATTCAATTGATTTTAGATGTAAAGTGATATTTACGATGGAAGAAGAGTTGAGTATCCGAGAAACAGCGAAGCAATTTCGGATTGGCTCTGCATCTGTATCGCGTTGCATTAATCAAATATAAATATAGTTAAGCGACTTAATTTTGATTACACCATATTGAGTGCGAACAAAATATCTGTGTCGCATCCGAGCACTCTTTTTTTTGCATTTAGCTTGTGCCCATTTATGTTCAATTGGATTAAGATCTGGTGAATAGGTAGGCAAATATTCCACCATATGCCCCGGATCGATGATGACTTGTTGAATACTCTGTTTCTTGTGAAAAGTTGTATTATCCATCATGATTACACTGTTTTTACGAAGTACTGGGATAAGGACTTGGGTGACCCATGCATAGAAAACATCGCTGTTAATATTGATATCAAATAATCCGATAGCAAACAGCGTTGTGC
>NZ_CACTIE010000013.1 GCF_902713415.1 Arsenophonus endosymbiont of Bemisia tabaci Q2 | reverse complement strand
GCGATACAGATGCAGAGCCAATCCGAAATTGCTTCGCTGTTTCTCGGATACTCAATCCTTCTTCTTACATCGTAAATATCGCTTTACGTCTAAAATCAATTGAATAGCTCATATAAATAATGTCATCAAAATTAAGTCGCTTAGCTATAATTCCCAGAATAATACCTATAGCTGGGCGACTTTAAAATGATTACAAGTAATTACTCTATATCATTAAATTTATATTGGAGAAAAACATATATTTTGTAATCAAAATTAAGTCGCTTAGCTATAGTATTGGCGTTCCGCCTATTTTTTTACTGTTGAGCAGCAAATTGCTACCGGTAAAAAATAAAAAAGAGCCTCACAAGGCAACAAAAGAAAATCATAAATCGGTTTTAGTGTAGGATAAAATGCCATTAATGGCTTATTTTTTACTATTGGCATTTCACCTAAAACATTCCTCAAGCCTAACAACAAACCGCCACAAATTAGCGCAGGCAGCAGTGGGAAGAAAATTTCAGCTAGATTAGTAATAACCGCGTCCAAAGTTTTGTCTTTTTTTTTAATCGCTATTTTGGGCGCTTTTTTATCGTCATCACCTGTTGAGATATCAAATTGGTGTTGAATTGCTTTATAATATTTGTCTACATTGGTACCAATGACAATTACAAATTGTCCTGCTTGATTAAAAAAACCTTTAACTTCTGGTAGTTTTTTAAAATCCTCTATATTTACCTTTTCTGGTTCATGTAAAATAAAACTTAATCGAGCAAAACAGTGGGTAAAACTATTTACATTATTTTTGCCACCAATCGTAGAAATAATCTTGTTAAGATGAATATGATTTATTGTGATTTTTTAACATAGTTTTAATGATTTTTCTTTTTACATAAAAAAATATCTCATTAATAATCATATTACATAGAGATCAATCACAAAAATAGACATAAAATCAATTGAATAAATTTTTTTGAAAATTTATTATTTATGTTGAAAATATAATAGTAATTTCCACGATTTTAATAAGTATTGGCTAGTAT
>NZ_CACTIE010000012.1 GCF_902713415.1 Arsenophonus endosymbiont of Bemisia tabaci Q2 | reverse complement strand
CTTCGCTGTTTCTCGGATACTCAACCCTTCTTCCTCCACCGTAAATATCACTTTACGTCTAAAATCAATTGAATAGCTCATATAAATAATGTCATCAAAATTAAGTCGCTTAGCTATACACTCGTACGCTCGTTCAGCTAAAACGTGAAGGTCAATATCCGTCTCACGTTGAGCATCGACAGATTAAGTACCGAAATAACATTTTCTCGAATGCGAGCATGGCAAATTGAAACGGATAATCAGCGCCACACTGGGGTTTAAATCGATGAAAACTGCTTATGCCACGATAAAAGGGATTGAAGTAATGGTGGCGCTGCGTAAAGGTCAGGCTAAGTCGTTTTACTTCAGCTATCCCTTAGGTGAGATGCACCCGGTGAACAGGATTTTTGAAATGTTCAGACTTTCACCAACAAATAAGGCTACCACGTCACGATATTTGCAACAGTGCCATAGATTGAGTCCGTCCCGATTAGTATGACTACCTAAGACTTTATCAGTAAAAATTCTATTTGCTCGTACACCGGCTTCTTTAAGCGCTTTAATTTGAATATCGAGCGATTGTTGACTGGTTGACACTCTGGCATATCCAAAAGCCGCATTCAATGTCTCCTTAATCTATTTAAAGACGATAAATGTCTTTTATTATTATAAAACGATTTAATAAACATTTAAGAATAAATATTTTTACCTGTCTAAAAATTTATAATATTTTAAACAAATAAATAATCTAAAAAAATAATATGGAAAACTTGAATTGTTTTTTGATTTTGCATTACGTTTTTATCATTTGCTTGTATAACTGCTTCAAATTCTAATCAGATACAGAGCATTGACTATTAAAAGAGCTTATATATAAAGACCTTTAGAGAAATTACTATAATGAATGGTAGCCTTATTAACATAAAAAAACCTTGATTCTTCATCTTTTATAACCCAAAAATCATTACCATGTTTCATGTATGAAAGCATCAAAATATTTAAGCGAATATCAATATCTTTATTAATCGAGAGTTTCATCCTTTTCCCTCCATGATATAGCTGGGCGACTTTAAAATGATTACAAGTAATTACTCTATATCAGTAAATTTATATTGCAGAAAAACATATATTTTGATTACACCATTTGAGTGCGAACAAAATATCTGTGTCGCATCTGAGCGCTCTTTTTTTGCATTTAGCTTGTG
>NZ_CACTIE010000011.1 GCF_902713415.1 Arsenophonus endosymbiont of Bemisia tabaci Q2 | reverse complement strand
TTCTTCCATCGTAAATATCACTTTACGTCTAAAATCAATTGAATAGCTCTTATAAATAATGTCATCAAAATTAAGTCGCTTAGCTATACCTGAATACGGTTATCCTAATGAAGATTAGCAGTATCTTTCCCTATCTGATGCCAATGTGGCATCACAATTTTGTATAGTGATGCTAACCCATATTGATACAAATTCTAATTGATAACTTTGTAGTAATAATCAGTCAATACTTGACTAACTAGTTATCGAAAACTGAGTTTTTGCTAAAATATAGTTTCTCTCATTTATCACTCAGCTTGATTTTGCTATTCTTTACTAACCAAACCGACTAAAAATACAGAACATCCATAGTAACTATTTTAATAATATGCTAAGTTTTACTCCCAATCGAGGTATCCAATGCCTACTGGCAAAAAAAATGAGTCAATTACACTACGACCTTTAGAACGTGAAGATCTCCCATTTGTCCATCAATTAGATAATAACGCCAGTGTTATGCGTTATTGGTTCGAAGAGCCTTATGAAGCTTTTGTTGAATTAAGTGATCTGTATGACAAACACATTCATGATCAGTTAGAGCGTCGGTTTATCATTGAAAATGAAGGCACTAAAATTGGATTAATTGAATTAGTAGAAATAAATTATATTCATCGTCGAGCTGAAATTGGCATTATTATCGATCCGGCCTTTCAAGGTAAAGGATATGCCGACAAAGCCACCAACCTAGCGATGGATTATGCTTTTTCAGTGTTAAATCTCTATAAAGTCTACTTGATTGTGGATAAAGAAAATACCAAAGCGCTGCATATTTATAAAAAATTGGGCTTTCATATTGAAGCCGATTTGGTTGATGAATTTTTTATTAATGGTAAATATCGTACCGTCATTCGGATGAGTATTTTTCAACATCAATACAGTGAAATGAGAAAAAATTCTCACCAGAGGCCAATAAAACACCTAAAAAATCATCAGTAATCAGAGAAGCTGTTAAGGATCAATATCCTCTATTACTAAATAACAATATTGGTTATGGAGTAAAGATGTCTCAAGATCGGCTCTATATTGAAAAAGAGATTAGTTGGTTATCATTCAATGAGCGAGTTTTGCAAGAAGCAGCAGATAAACGTAATCCGCTGATTGAACGCATGCGATTTTTAGGCATTTATTCCAATAACCTTGAAGAATTTTATAAAATTAGATTTGCTGATGTTAAGCGACGTATATTAATTAATGAAGAACGAGGGACCGCATCCAGTTCACGCCAGCTATTAAAGCGAATTGAAAGCAAAGTTGCCAAACTCGATCAAGAATTTGACTCATTATATAACGAGTTATTACTTGAAATGGCGCGTAACCAAATTTTCCTAATTAATGAACGGCAAATTTCGCCAAATCAACAAATTTGGTTACGACAATTTTTTCGCCAACAACTTCGTCAGCATATTACGCCTATCCTGATCACGCCAGAAACTGATTTAGTTGAATTTTTAAAAGATGATTATACCTATTTAGCCGTTGAAATTATCAAGGGACAAAATATTCAATATGCCTTACTAGAAATTCCTGCGGGCAAACAACCTCGATTTGTTCATTTACCGCCTGAAATGCCAAAACGCAGGAAATCAATGATCCTGCTAGATAATATTTTGCGTTATTGTCTAGACGAAATATTTAAAGGCTTTTTTGACTATGACCAATTAAACGCCTACGCGATGAAAATGACGCGCGATGCGGAATATGATTTAACTACTGAGATGGAATCCAGCATGCTAGAGTTGATGTCATCCAGTTTAAAACAACGTCTTAATGCCGAACCGGTTCGTTTTGTTTATCAACGTAATATGCCTGATGAAATGGTAGAACTACTGAGAAAAAAACTCGGACTATCAAGTGATGATTCAGTCATTGCCGGTGGCCGTTATCATAACTTTAAAGATTTCATTAAATTTCCAAACGAAGGTAATAAAAATTTACTGAATAAACCACTGCCGCGTTTACGTCATCGTCGTTTTGATAACTTCCGTAATGGCTTTGATGCGATCAGAGAAAAAGATGTTCTCCTCTATTATCCCTATTACACTTTTGAGCATACGATAGAATTATTACGCCAAGCCTCTTTTGATCCCAACGTATTGACAATCAAAATCAATATTTATCGTGTAGCCAAGGATTCGCGCATTATTCAATCGATGATCCATGCCGCGCATAACGGTAAAAAAGTCACCGTGGTGGTTGAATTACAAGCGAGATTTGATGAAGAAGCCAATATTCATTGGGCTAAGCATCTTACCGAAGCCGGAGTTCATGTCATTTTCTCTGCACCTGGCCTTAAGATCCACGCTAAACTTTTTATTATTTCTCGTCTCGAACAAGGTGAAATTATTCGTTATGCTCATATTGGAACCGGAAATTTTAACGAAAAAACCGCTCGCCTTTATACCGACTATTCCTTATTAACGGCAAATCAACAAATTACCAATGAAGTAAGGCGGGTATTTAACTTTATTGAAAACCCTTACCGACCTGTCAATTTTGAAAATCTAATGGTTTCGCCGCAAAATTCACGCACTCGGCTGACGCAACTGATCGATCAGGAAATTAGCAACGTTCAAGCGGGAAAAGCGGCCGCTATCTTGCTAAAGATTAATAACTTAGACGACAAAGAGTTAATTAATCGTCTTTATGATGCCTCCAATGCTGGCGTAAAAATTCGTCTGCTGATCCGCGGCATGTGTTCCCTGGTTCCCGGCCAAGCTAATTTTAGTGAAAATATTCAAGTTACTAGCATTGTCGACCGTTTTCTTGAGCATGACAGAGTTTATGTATTTAGTAATAATGGCAACGAAAAAGTCTTCATTTCATCAGCTGACTGGATGACCCGCAATATCGATTTTCGTATTGAAGTGGCTGTTAAATTGGTTGATCAACAACTGAAACAACGCGTGCTCGACATTCTTGAATTACAATTTAATGATACCGTTAAAGCGCGTTATATCGATAAAGAGTTAACCAATCGTTATGTACCACGCGGTAATAAACGCAAGATCCAGGCACAGCTTGCTGTCTACGATTATCTAAAATCACTAGAACATCCAGAAACAAGAACTTAACACTATGCCATTAATAAAACCTTCAGCATCGAGGCCGATGGAAATTGCTGCCATAGATCTTGGCTCTAATAGCTTTCATATGATTGTTGCGCGAATAGTTAATGGTGCCTTACAGATTTTAACCCGCATTAAAAAACGTGTTCATCTGGCTGACGGTTTAGATGAACATAACAAATTAAGCGAAAAATCAATTCAGCGTGCCTTGACCTGCTTAGCGCTTTTTTCTGAACGTTTACAAGGATTTACCGCTGATAATGTTTGCATAGTTGGAACTCATGCCTTACGAGAAGCGATTAACGTCAAAGAGTTTTTGCAACGAGCTAAAGCCATTATACCTTACCCAATTGAAATTATTTCAGGCCAAGAAGAAGCGCGGCTGATTTTTATGGGGGTTGAACATACCCAGTCAGAAAAAGGTCGGAACCTGGTGATCGATGTTGGCGGTGGCTCTACAGAACTTATTATTGGTGAAGATTTTAAGCCTCTATTAATGGAAAGCCATAAAATGGGCTGCATCAGCTATGCCCGCCAATTTTTTGCTAATAATCTAATTAATGAAACTAATTTTGCGCGCGCCTATTTTGCTAGCCGACAAAAACTGGAAAATCTTCCTTGCCAATATCAAATGCAAGGTTGGGACTATGCCTTTGGTGGTTCAGGAACCATAAAAGCAATTCATGACGTACTTTGCCAGTTGGGTGATTCAGATGGCATCATCACCCATGAGCGCTTAGTTAAACTAAAAAAATTAGTACTAAAATATAAAAATTTTAAGTTCCTCGATCTACCCGGCTTATCGGCAGAGCGTGCTCACATTTTTGTTCCGGGATTAGCCATTTTATGTGGCATCTTTGATTCTCTGCAAATCAAGCAGTTAAGGCTCTCTGACGGTGCTTTACGTGAAGGCGTTCTCTATGAAATGGAAGGACGTTTTCGTCATCCAGACATTCGCCAACGCACCGCATTAAGTTTAGCTGAACACCATAATATTGATCGAGAACAAACGCAGCGAGTATCAAAAACCATCGAGATCCTTTATCAACAATGGGCAAAACAAAATCCCAAGTTGGTTAACCCACAATTGAAAGTGCTACTTATCTGGGCAGCTATGCTGCATGAGGTTGGATTAAATATCAATCATAATGGCTTACATCGTCATTCTGCCTATATTTTATACAACACCAATCTGCCAGGATTTAACCAAGAGCAACAGTTATTACTGGCGACATTGGTCAGGTATCATAAAAAAAGTATCAAAGCTGATGAATTCCCTAAGTTAAATCTATTTAAGAAAAAACAATATTTACCCATGATCCAACTATTACGGTTAGCTACGCTACTTAATAATCAACGGCAATCGACAACCACGCCAAACTCACTACGTTTGAAAACCGATGAAAATCATTGGACACTCTATTTTCCTCCCCACTATTTACAGAAAAATCCCTTAATGCTGCTAGATTTAGAAAAGGAACAAAAATATTGGCAAGATGTTCCTAGCTGGAAACTAAAAATTAAAGAGGAATCTGCTTGATATTTTGGTATGATTAAAAATAAAATCTAGCAACCATAAATCTAACTTAATTGCTTGTTTTCTATTCAATAACTTATCTATCCTGCTGCTGATAGTATAGCTAAGCGACTTAATTTTGATGACATTATTTATATGAGCTATTCAATTGATTTTAGACGTAAAGTGATATTTACGATGGAAGAAGAAGGGTTGAGTATCCGAGAAACAGCGAAGCAATTTCGGATTGGCTCTGCATCTGTATCGCGTTGGATTAATCAAATAGAGCCAAAAGCATCGACTACGCGTCAGCGAAAAATCGATAAATCCGAGTTGATAAAAGATGTTGAACAATATCCAGATGCTTACCAAAAAGAGCGTGCAGAGCGTTTTGGCGTTTGTCAGAAGGCCATTTGGCAAGCTCTTAAAAAAATGGGATTGACCTATAAAAAAACTCTACGTCATCCGAAAGCCGACGAAAACACTCGACAAACGTTTCAACAAAAAAACAACAGTATGAAAAAGAAGGCAAGCATATTGTTTTTATTGATGAAAGTGGTTTTTCACACGATACCCCGCGGACTCACGGCTATTCCCCGAAAGGTCAACGGTGTGTTGGTCTCAAGAACTGGGGAGCTAAAGGAAGAACAAATGTTATCGGCGCTTTATTGGGCACAACGCTGTTTGCTATCGGATTATTTGATATCAATATTAACAGCGATGTTTTCTATGCATGGGTCACCCAAGTCCTTATCCCAGTACTTCCTAAAAACAGTGTAATCATGATGGATAATGCAACTTTTCACAAGAAACAGAGTATTCAACAAGTCATCATCGATGCGGGGCATATGGTGGAATATTTGCCTACCTATTCGCCAGATCTTAATCCAATTGAACATAAATGGGCACAAGCTAAATGTAAAAAAAGAGCGCTCGGATGCGACACAGATATTTTTTTCGCACTCAATATGGTGTAATCAAAATTAAGTCGCTTAGCTATAGATCAAAAAGTATGGCATCTTTATAAAATTTTATAATTGACTTATTGCCACTATAAAGATTATTTCACTGCAAGGTAGGGTGTAATTTCAGGAAATTGTTGAATCAAGGACTAGCTAGCCAATATTGTTAACCATCGAAAAGACTTTACCAACAAACAGAGGAATAACTCCTCTGCTTTTCTTGACTATCAATGCATGTAGAAGCAAAAAGATTATGCTGTTATTATGGCGATCAAAGCAATTGTGATAAGCAATTAAGATCAGACTGAATTGCGCCCGCCATCACATGACGTCCAGCACCAGGCCCCTAATTATTAACGGATTATCACCATACCAAAGACTTTTTAGGGCAAAAACATTATCACCGGGTAATAAGGCGGCCAATGGATGATCAGGCAGAACAGCGTCAACAGTAACTTTGGCGCGTTTCTTAGTAGCATCAAAGCGAGCAACATAACGCAACACCATGCCCATTTCCTGAGCAGCCTGAAAACGTTGTGCCATTTGTTCATTAATGACCATACTATTTTCAAAAAACGCATCCAGATCACCGGCTGCAGCTTTGGCGGGAAGTAATGACTCAACCCGTACCTTGTTCAGGTTCAATTTCATAGCCCGCTTCACGTGCCAAAATGATCAATTTATGCATTACATCTTGCCCAGAAAAATCAATTCGTGGATCTGGCTCGGTTAAGCCGTCCTGCCAAGCTTGCTCAACCAATTGATTAAACGGTACCGTGCCATCAAATTGTAAAAATAACCAAGATCAGGTACCAGAAAAAACACCACTAATAGAAAAGATATTATGACCACTCTCTTTTAAATCACGGACAGTATAATTTATTGGTAATCCCGCCCCGACTGTCGCGTTATACAGCCAGTATCGATCTGTTTTTGCAAAAGCATCACGGATCTGAGGGTAGTCATCGCTCGCCAGAGCGCCGAGTATCTTATTAGCACTGATTAGATGAAAACCGTAACTCGCAAAATCAAGATAACTTTTGGCTAATAAGTCACTGGCTGTTATATCCAGTACAACCAGGTCATCAAACGGATGATCTCGCATCCAAAGAAAAAGCGCTTCATCTTGATGAATTGTGGCTTCATGATCAAAAAAAGCTAATACTCTACTTGGATCGATGCAATCATCATTTATAGCTAAGCGACTTAATTTTGATGACATTATTTATATGAGCTATTCAATTGATTTTAAACGTAAAGTGATATTTACGATGGAAGAAGAAGGATTGAATATCCGAGAAACAGCGAAGCAATTTCGGATTGGCTCTGCATCTGTATCGCGTTGGATTAATCAAATAGAGCCAAAAGCATCGACTACCTTGATTTGTAATGGTCTACAAATTCTGTAGAAGATCTAAGCGGCATTCTTTAGTTCATGATATTTTTGATGTGGCGTTAAATAACCAATC
>NZ_CACTIE010000010.1 GCF_902713415.1 Arsenophonus endosymbiont of Bemisia tabaci Q2 | reverse complement strand
CATCCCGTTTATCATGATGCCATCCATTCTATATATCAAAAAATTCAACGAGGTATTTCTTTTAGCTACAGCATAAAAAGAGAAAACTATTCCCATATCTATGCTTGCAATTTATTACAGCCGGAGAATTATCTGGCAATTTAGTATTATTTTTAGAAAAACTAGCTAATTGGTATCAAGATAACCTGATAAACTATGTTAATAAAAAGATAAAATTAATTGAACCAATGCTAATACTATTACTCGCAGTTGTAATTACTCGATTATTATTCACTATGTATTTGCCGATTTTTAATTTAGGTAATATTATTTCTTAAGTAATCAATGTAACAATAAAATAAAAATATTATTATGTTAAAACCCGTTATAATAAACATAAAAAAATTATCAGACCTTTGCCTGGAATTTACCATTTAAATTTATTGAAAGAGAGGATGCATGAGCTATATTGTTGCTCTCACAGGCGGGATAGGAAGCGGCAAAAGTACCGTTTCAGATAAATTTGCATCCTTAGGAATACCAATTGTTGATGCAGACATCATTTCAAGACAAATAGTTATCCCTAATACTTATGCTTTTAACATGATAAAACAACATTTTGGTTCAACTATTCTCAATAAGGATGGCTCTTTAAATCGCGCCAAGTTAAGAAAAAAAATATTTAGCGATCCAAGAGAAAAAAATTGGTTAAATAATTTGCTTCATCCATTAATACATCAAGAAACCCAACACCAGCTAACTTTAGTTAATTCCCCTTATGTAGTTTGGGTTCTCCCGTTGTTAATTGAAAATAATCTAGAGGACCTTGCCAACCGCGTGCTAGTCATTGACGTAACACCTGAAGAACAAATAGCTCGTATAATGAAACGTGATAGAATTAGCCAACAAGAAGCAAAAAATATTTTATCTAATCAAGTTAGCCGAACAAAGCGTTTAGAAAAAGCTGATGATATAATTAATAATCACGATAATAACTTAACACTTGATGAAACTTTAGCGAAATTACATCAGAAATATTTGCAATTAGCTATGAATGCTTCTCAGGAAACACACAATGAGTAATACTATTTCTACCATTATTTATGAAAATCCATTAAATGAGAAAATGCGCTCTTGGCTGCGCATGGAATGTTTGCTTCAGAAACTTCATTAACTTGAAAAACATCAACTCATTAGCTAGTGGATTAGCTTTTTTTGGTGCCGTTTCTGAATTAATCTAAGTATTAGATCGCAACGATATACGTGCAGACATTATTAAAGAATTAGATAAAAAAACAAACTTAATCAATGGTGCAGTGATTCCCATGCAGATAAAACTCTGATTAAAAATCTTCTAAAAGAACTGCAAGAAAATCTTACTTCATTAAGAGAAGCATCACGCATTAGTCAACACTTACGGGGAGATAAAGTTATTAGTATTGCTCGCCAGCGGTTAAGTATACCCGGAGGTTGTTGTATAGCTAAGCGACTTAATTTTGATGACATTATTTATATG
>NZ_CACTIE010000009.1 GCF_902713415.1 Arsenophonus endosymbiont of Bemisia tabaci Q2 | reverse complement strand
CTGCTATAGAGTAATTACTTGTAATCATTTTAAAGTCGCCCAGCTATATAGCTAAGCGACTTAATTTTGATGACATTATTTATATGAGCTATTCAATTGATTTTAGACGTAAAGTGATATTTACGATGGAAGAAGAAGGGTTGAGTATCCGAGAAACAGCGAAGCAATTTCGGATTGGCTCTGCATCTGTATCGCGTTGGATTAATCAAATAGAGCCAAAAGCATCGACTACGCGTCAGCGAAAAATCGATAAATCCGAGTTGATAAAAGATGTTGAACAATATCCAGATGCTTACCAAAAAGAGCGTGCAGAGCGTTTTGGCGTTTGTCAGAAGGCTATTTGGCAAGCTCTTAAAAAAATGGGATTGACCTATAAAAAAACTCTACGTCATCCGAAAGCCGACGAAAACACTCGACAAACGTTTCAACAAAAAAACAACAGTATGAAAAAGAAGGCAAGCATATTGTTTTTATTGATGAAAGTGGTTTTTCACACGATACCCCGCGGACTCACGGCTATTCCCCGAAAGGTCAACGGTGTGTTGGTTTCAAGAACTGGGGAGCTAAAGGAAGAACAAATGTTATCGGCGCTTTATTGGGCACAACGCTGTTTGCTATCGGATTATTTGATATCAATATTAACAGCGATGTTTTCTATGCATGGGTCATCCAAGTCCTTATCCGAGTACTTCCTAAAAACAGTGTAATCATAATGAATAATGCAACTTTTCACAAGAAACAGAGTATTCAACAAGTCATCATCGATGCGGGCCATATGGTGGAATATTTGCCTACCTATTCGCCAGATCTTAATCCAATTGAACATAAATGGGCACAAGCTAAATGCAAAAAAAGAGCGCTCGGATGCGACACAGATATTTTGTTCGCACTCAATATGGTGTAATCAAAATTAAGTCTCTTAGCTATAGTTTTGATTTACCAGCCTTACATTTATGGTTAAATACTCATAAAAAAGAGATAGAAACTAGAATTAACTTTTGGATTGACGGCATCCTTCCGTTACGTTCTGCTTTAAATATGCTATTAAATTTGATCTGCAAGTTCAATACATTCACCAGTCAAAAAAGCTACAATCGCTTCTATCAAGGTAGTGTAGAAAATGCGGATCTGATCCGAATAAGGTTACTGATAAATCTATCGCTATATCCTCAGATTTCTGGACATAAAACACGTTTTGCTATCCGATTCTTACATGAAGACAGTGAAAATGGTATTGTACCTGATGACTTCCCATTTAAATTAGCCTGTTGTTAGGAGTCATTATGCCAGATATGCTCACGGTAAAATGTCCGACTTGCCATAAAATTGTTATTTGGCAAGAGAGTAGCCCTTATCGCCCTTTTTGTAACAAACGATGTCGATTAATCGATCTTGGTGAATGAGCTGGTGAGGAAAAAAAGATCTCAAGTCAACGAAATATTTCCGAAATAGATGATTGAAGTGAAATATCCGATGATCATGACATTAAAAAATAAGCTTAAAGTCAAAAATGTTATAAATTTTACCTGTATCATCATATAACCCTTAGGTAAGATAATTTCAAAACTTAGTTATATTAACTTATCTGTGGGATAGGCAACTCAAATCACGTTGTTGATTAGCATATAGCTAAGCGTCTTAATTTTGATTACAAAATATATGTTTTTCTCCAATATAAATTTACTGATATAGAGTAATTACTTGTAATCATTTTAAAGTCGCCGCGCTATATCAACAATTACTCAGTTGGCAGGTGGAAATTCTTCGGCTACCAGTGATTTTTGCAAAAGCCAACGTGAAGATTCGCCTTCTTTTCCCCATAAGGCTGGCAATCCCACTGCTCTACCAGAAAAAATGTAATGTTATTCTACGATCAGGAAATTCATGTTCAACAACCTGCAACAATTGACTGTTAATAACATCTATCCCAATTTCTTTTTTAAGTTTACGCAACAATGCTTCTACTGGTGTTTCACCTATTTCTAATTTACCACCAGGAAATTCCCAAAAACCGCACATATGTGAATTAGCTGCCCGTTGAGTAATAAAAATTTCTTGTTTCGTATTTCTAATAATACCAACAGCAATATGTAATTGTTTTTTCGATAAAAATAATTTAATTACTTTTGAAGCTTACAGTAAAAGAGCGGATATATTTTCCGCTCTGTTTTTAATTTTTTTAGCAACTGAGCTTTAACCTATAAGCTACCATGACAATGCTTATATTTTTTACCTGAGCCACATGAACAAGGTTCATTACGACCAATTTTATGGCCTTGGGCCGCCATTTGCGCTTCTGTTTTTGACATCAATGCTTCATTTTCAATTTCATGGCTCAGGTGCTGCTTTTTCATAAGACGTTCTGCCTCTTCACGTCTTTGCTGATCAAGTATAGCTACTTCCTCTGGTAATCGAACTTCTACTTTGCTTAATGTGCTAATTACTTCATATTTCAGAGTTTCTAGCATATTGGCAAACATACCAAATGACTCGCGCTTATATTCCTGTTTTGGATCTCTTTGTGCGTAGCCTCGTAAATGAATACCCTGCCGCAAATAATCCATTGCAGCCAAATGCTCTTTCCATAATGTATCAAGAGTTTGTAACATGATGCCCTTCTCAAAATTACGCATCATCTCACTACCTACAATTGTCTCTTTTTCCTTATAAGCTGCAACCGTTTTTTCTAGAATACGTTCACACAAAGTTTCTTCATGTAATTCGGGTTCTTTATCCAACCATTCTTTAACAGGTAATTCTAAACTAAAATCGTTGCTTAATCGCTTTTGTAAACCATCAATATCCCACATTTCTTCAAAAGATTGGGGAGGGATATAAGCATCAATAGTTACGGTTATAACATCTTCACGAATACTGTCAATGGTTTCACTAACATCACCACCATCTAATAAATCATTGCGCTGTGAATAGATAGCTCGACGCTGGTCGTTAGCAACATCATCATATTCCAAAAGTTGTTTTCGAATATCAAAGTTACGGCTTTCAACCTTACGTTGTGCATTAGCAATTGCTTTCGTTACCCAAGGATGTTCAATCGCTTCACCAGATTTCATACCCAATTTACGCATGATTCCTGCAACTCGATCAGAGGCAAAGATACGCATCAAAGAATCTTCCATTGAAAGATAAAAACGGGATGAACCGGGATCACCTTGGCGTCCAGAACGCCCACGTAATTGGTTATCAATACGACGGGATTCATGGCGTTCTGTACCAATGATATGTAAACCACCAGCAGCAATTACCGCTTCATGCCGCTCTTGCCATGCTGTCTTTATTTTATCAATTTGCTCCTGACTAGCGTCCTCTAGTTTATTGATTTCTGCTTGCCAGCTGCCTCCTAATACAATATCTGTACCTCGCCCCGCCATATTAGTTGCAATAGTCAGTGAACCTGCCTGCCCGGCTTCAGCAATAATATCTGCTTCCATTGCATGGAACTTAGCATTTAAAACATTGTGCGCAATTTTAGCTTTAGTTAGTTCTTGAGAAATTAGCTCTGATTTTTCGATTGAAATAGTACCTACTAATACCGGTTGGCCTCGGCGAGTACATTCACGAATATCATCAATAATGGCAGCAAATTTGTCCGCTTCAGTCATATAAACTAAATCAGGTAAATCATTACGGATCATCGGACGATTAGTTGGAATAACAATTGTGTCCAATTTATAGATAGATCTAAATTCGAAAGCTTCTGTATCAGCAGTACCGGTCATACCGGCGAGTTTTTCGTATAGCCGAAAATAATTTTGGAAGGTAATTGATGCCAATGTTTGATTCTCATTTTGTATTTCAACACCTTCTTTTGCCTCAACGGCTTGATGCAATCCATCTGACCAACGGCGTCCTTCCATTGTCCGTCCAGTATGTTCATCAACAATAATAATCTGACCGTCTTTAACAATATAATCTACGTCCCGACTGAAAAGTGCATGAGCACGTAGGGCAGCCATGACATGGTGCATAAGCATAATATTTGCTGGAGAATATAATGACTCACCCTCATCTATTAAATTCGCTTTCGCTAATAACTGCTCAATTAATTCTAATCCACGTTCTGTCAATGTAACTTGACGTGATTTTTCATCAACAAAAAAATGTCCCTCTCCTTGAAAAGTGTCTGAATCTTCTTTTTCTTGCTGCTCAAGATTAAGGATGAGTTTATCCACTTTTTTATATAGATCTGAACTATCTTCTGCCGGTCCTGAAATAATCAATGGGGTACGAGCTTCATCAATTAAAATAGAATCAACCTCATCGACTAATGCATAATGGAGTTTACGCTGCACACGCTCTTCCGGACTAAAAGCCATGTTGTCACGCAGATAATCAAAACCATATTCATTATTAGTCCCATAGGTAATATCTGCGGCATAAGCTTCACGCTTCAATATAGCAGGCATACCGGGTAAATTAATACCGACTGTCATACCAAGAAATTCAAACAATAGCCGATTATTTTCTGCATCACGCTTAGCTAAATAGTCGTTTACAGTAACAATATGGACACCCTTACCTGTTAAAGCATTTAAATATGCAGGTAATGTAGATGTTAATGTCTTTCCTTCACCAGTACGCATCTCTGCAATACAGCGCTCATTGAGTACCATCCCCCCTAGCAACTGAACATCAAAATGCCGCATATTAAATACCCGTTTACTGGCTTCGCGAACGATGGCAAACGCCTCTGGGATTAAATCATCTAATGTTGCACCTGATTTAAGGCGCTGGCGAAATTCATCAGTCTTTGCTTTAAGTTCTTGGTCGGAAAATTTTTCAAATTCAGGCTCTAACTGATTAATAATATCAACAAATTTACCTAAACGACGTAAAGTACGATCATTACGACTACCAAAAATTTTTGTTAGTAACTTAGTTAACATAAATATTTTTTCTCAAAAAAGGCAGTGTTCTTGTTAGAATTCACCTATATTATCTATTTTCAACCCATATAATTAATATATTCAGTTGAACAATGGTTGCTATAAGAATCAACGAAAAGTCTATGAAATTTGTGTTAAGGCCCAGCTTGAATACCCTGACCCCAGGCAACCCATAGCGCAGTTTGGTAGGTGCGGCATAGAGTAGAGCAAGAGCAAAAACACCACAAAAAAAAGGATAAAAATGTGATAAAAAGATTGTGTTAATAAATAGCTGAAATTTTGCTTATTTGTATGAAAAAGACTCAAATTAATCATAGAGTAAAGAGTGTCAAGCATATTATAAAGCGAAATTGGTTTGTTGTGCGCACTTAAGTTGGCATCCAGCTGCTTTTGTGTCTCTTGGGCTGAAAAAAAAGTCAGCTGACGGATCATATTACGTAAAGCATGCTGATGCCAATAATTTGCGCCACAATTATAAAAAATACGATATTTACTGGCAGCTATTAGATTATCTAATGCTAAATTTTGCTGATAATGGGGTAATAACTGGCTAGTATGTGACATATTTTCACTCACTTTTGCCAAAGTTGTAGGTATACCAATACTAGCCGTTACAATACCTAGTAGCAGGTGCGGCCAAAAATATCGTTTACCAAAATGTCGACAAAGATCTAATATATCCATTAAATATCACATAATATAAGAGTTGGAGTAAAAATGCGCGATAGTTATCCCCAATCTTTAAATATTTTGTTAAAAGAGAGCAACCTTGAGTCCAATACCTTACAAACGATTCAACAGCGCGCGCAGGCATTAATTAAACTCAATAATACTGTTATCAGCCTACTTCCTATCGAGTTAAAGGCTTGGTGTCGAGTCGCTAATTATCGTCAACATATTCTTATTCTAGAAGTTACAAATGCTAGCCGAAAAGTACGACTAAAGTATGAACTTCCCATGCTACTCTCAACATTACGTAACACTATTTTACCATCTTTATCTTCAATCAACATAATGATTAATCCATCATTATCATCTAAAAATTCAAAAAATTTCTTATCATTTCAGCAAATAGCTATAAAATCATCAAAACAGATAATAAGTCAGCTAAGCAAAGAAAGTGCAAAGACAATTCGTAACCTAGCAAAAAGAAGTCCAAAAAAACTAAAGGAAAAATTAGAGCGGCTAGCTGCATTGGCCGGAAAGAATACCAAAGCAACTAGCAATAAAGATTAGTGTTGAGTAAAAAGGATCAACGAAAGTAACGTAAGAAAGAGAATAATCCACTGATGTATCATAGTTAGAATATCTTGCTTAAAATAATATATCTCAGATTATTATTGTCGAAGGTGTTTTAAATGCGACTGGCATTTCAGATTCATCTTCGAACGTCACCATATCCCAGGCAGATTCCGCCGCTAAAACAGCCTGCAATAATTTGTTATTCAATGCATGGCCTGATTTATACGCGGTAAAAGCACCAATGATATTATGACCACACATAAATAAATCACCAATAGCATCTAGAGTTTTATGACGCACAAATTCATCTTCAAAACGCAAGCCATCTTCATTTAATACGCGATAATCATCAACAACAATCGCACAATCAAAGCTACCGCCCAAACATAACCCTTTAGATTGTAAATACTCAATATCACGCATGAAGCCAAACGTACGCGCACGGCTAATATCTCTAACAAAAGATTTTGCCGAAAAATCTAGTTTATAACGTTGAGTACTACTATTAATCGCAGGATGATTGAAATCGATAGTGAAATCTAAGCTAAATCTGTTATAAGGTGCTAGCTCAGCCCATTTATCACCATCTGTAACTCGGACACTTTCTTTAATACGAAGAAATTTTTTGGCGCTGTTTAACTCTTCAATGCCTGCATCTAACAATAAAAATACAAAAGGCGCAGCACTTCCATCCATTATTGGAATTTCTGGTGCATCTACCTCAATGATAATATTCTCAATTTCTAGCCCTGCCAATGCAGCACTCAGATGTTCTACCGTTGAAATACGTACATCATCTTCATTGACCAAGCAGGTACATAGCATAGTATCACGTACCGATTTTGCTTCAGCCGGGAAATCAACCGGTGGATTTAAATCTGTACGGCGGTAGATGACCCCGGTATTGGCCGGTGCTGGACACAATGCTAAAGTGACTTTCTTGCCAGTATGTAAACCGACGCCGGTCGCTTGAACAATACGTTTTAGTGTCCTTTGTTTGATCATCATTTTCTCTCACATCGTTAACAGTCTTGCTAATCCTAGACTGAGGATTAGCAAGATATTTTAGCACAAAAAGCAGAGAAACCAATCAGTTGTTAACTAATCAGCCTGTTTTCTTAAAAAAGCTGGAATATCAAGATAGTCCGGCTCTTTATTTGATTGCATATTTTGCTCATTCACCACTTTAGGAAAAGATTTTTCCTCTGTTAACGGCGTCATAGACGGGATTGAGCCTTGCATCTGCTGATAACGCTGCTCTAGCGATGATTTTTGGGCTGTTTTGTTAGTAACCAATGTGATTTCTGGCCGCTTATCCATACCAATTCCTGTAGCAACCACGGTCACCCGTAACTCATCATTCATTTCAGGATCCAGTGAAGTACTACCGATAAAAACTGTCGCATTATCAGAGGAAAATGCACGAATGGTATTACCCACTGTTTCAAATTCATCAAGCCGTAAATCAAAACCTGCGGTAATATTAACTAATACACCACGAGGGCCCGATCAATCGATATCTTCAAGCAAGGGGCTGGAAATTGCCATTTCTGCCGCTTCCTCAGCTCGATCTTTACCTCGTGCTACGCCTGATCCCATCATAGCATAACCCATTTCAGACATGAAGGTACGAACATCTGCAAAATCGACATTCATTAAACCTGGACGAGTAATCAGCTCAGCAATGCCTTGAACCGCGCCTTTCAACACATCATTGGTGGCACCGAATGCATCTAGCAAAGAAATACCGCGTCCAAGCACTTTTAATAATTTATCATTCGGAATGGTAATCAAGGAATTAACATGCTTAGACAGTTCTGAGATCCCTGTTTCAGAAAATGCCATGCGTTTTTTACCTTCGAAGTTAAAAGGTTTGGTCACAACCGCTACCGTCAGTATACCAAGCTCTTTAGCAACTTCGGCTACAACAAGGGCTGTGCCGGTACCCGTACCACCACCCATACCAGCAGCAATAAAGAGCATATCTGCCCCATCAAGCGCATTGCGCAAGGCTTCACGATCTTCTTCAGCGGCATTACGACCAACTTTAGGATTTACTCCTGCTCCCAAGCCTTTAGTAATACCATTGCCGATCTGAATAGTTTGTCCTACTGCTGTTTTACGTAATGCCTGAGCATCTGTATTAACAGCAAAGAATTCAACACCTTCGATGCGTTGACGCACCATGTGTTCAACGGCATTGCCACCCCCCACCGCCAACGCCGATGACTTTAATCACCGCATCATTGGTTAAATCCATTGGTTCAAACATAATCTCTCTCCGTTTTGTACCTTATATAGAAGCGAAGATTTGCTTCTTACAAAATTAAAATTCTTTTCTCAGCCAACTAGTGATTTTATGAAACCAACTACTCACTGATGTACGCTTATCCATTTCGGCTTCATTCCCAAGATGAGTCTTTTTGCCGTAATGCAGGAGCCCGACAGCTGTGGAGTAATAAGGCTCCTGTGCATAGTCCGTTAAACCAGTTATATTTAATAGCTTACCGATGCGTACCTGAGTATGGAATACTCTTTGGGCACATTCGACTAGAGCATCAATTTGAGCACCGCCTCCTGTTAAGACAATACCCGCTGCCAGATGATGTTTAACACCTTGCTGACATAATTGTTCTTGCAATTTCAAAATCTCGTCATTTACTAAGTTTAGCAACTCTGTGTAACGTGGCTTGATAACTTCAGCTAATGTTTGACGTTGTAAACTTCTTGGCGGCCGTCCACCTACATTTGGTACCTCAACATTTTCGTCTTTACTAACAATAGTACCTAATGCGCATCCATGGCGAACTTTTATTGTTTCCGCATCATTAGGGGGAGTACCAAATGCATAAGCAATATCACTTGTCACGATATTACCAGCATAGGGTATAACTTTGGTATGGCGCAGTGCACCACCAGTATAAACGGCTATGTCCATAGTTCTTCCGCCAATATCGACGACACATACCCCCAATTCACGTTCATCTTCCGTTAAAACGGAATAACTTGACGCTAAACCGGCAAAAATTAATTGATCTACTTTTAAACCACAACGTTCAACTGCTTTGACAATATTTTTGACCATATCATTATGGCAAGTAATTAGATGTACCTTAGCTTGCATACGTACACCTGAAGTCCTACTGGATTTTTAATTCCTTCTTGATAATCAATCGCATATTCTTGTGGTATAACGTGTAAAATTCTATGCTCATCACGGACCCGGACAGATTTAGCAGTATGAACTACGCTATCTACGTCATCTTGAGTAACTTCATCCTCAGAAATAGGCACCATACCTATTTCATTTTGGCAACTAACGTTCTTGCCAGAAAGCACCAGATAAACCGATGATATTTCGCGCAATCCGCCATTAATTCTGCTTGATCAATAGCTCTCTGCATACATTTAACGACTGATTCCAAATCATTCACACCGCCTTTATCCATCCCTCGACATGGACAATTGCCGACACCAATAATATTTACCATCCCATCAGGCAGAATTTCACCAACCAGCGCAGAAACCTTGGAAGTTCCAATTTCAAGACCAACTACTAATTTTCTGTCCGTCGTTTTAATCATCGTTAATTTGCCTGTATCTGATCAATTAGTAGTCTCAAACTATTTCAATTCAGTGTGTAACAGGTTCGGCTAAAAGTGGTAACCAACCTACCGCAGAACCGCTATCATATCGCAAATCTATATATCCAATACGTTTATCTGTCACTTGTTTTAATAGTGGATAAAGCTCAACAAAACGGTTTAATCTTTCTTTAATATCTTGTTTACCGATATTTAATCGAATATCATTCGCTAAAATTAATTACCACGCGCGTCGTGCAGTCATTGATACTGACTTAATGCTAAAATTATGTGGCGCTAGTTTCTGTTCCATAACACGATACATCTCTAATACTTCTTTCTGGCTGCCTTGTGGACCATATAGCATTAGGAAATTACCTTTAACATTTAGTAACGCTGGTAAGCTAAAAAAAGAGCCTTCTGCATTAATAAAAAAGGTATCATTCCATTTGGCATAAGGCTTATATTCCACTAAATGAATTTTTAGTTCATCCGGCCATTGTTTACGTAGTGTAACTTGCCTTATCCATGGCATGGTTTTTATTTGATTCTGGATTGCATTTATATCAATAGTCATAAATGTACCCAGCATACCTAGTGCCAATATTGCTTTTCTAACATTATCATCACGGGTGTAAAGGCGTTCTCCAGTGATCACCAGCTTGGGAATAGGCAATCGATTAACGTCTTTCATCCAATTTAATACCATCCACCCACTCCATATAATAGTACTTAATACTATCAAGAAGAAGATCATGCCTGCCAAATAAGAACCATTACTTCGGCCGCCATCGTTTTGACGCTCTTTAGGCTTTTTATTATCAACGTTCAATGATGCCTGCAGCATATTACTTAGCCAATTCCAAAATCTTTTTAACTAACTGTGAAAAACTCATTCCTGCTTGTTTGGCAGCCATGGGTACTAAACTATGACCGGTCATTCCCGGTGAGGTATTAATTTCTAATAAATAAAAAATACCATTGTTATCCCTCATGACATCAACGCGTCCCCAACCACTACAACCAACCGCCTTATAAGCCGCTAACGCTAATTCATTCAATTGTTGTTCTTCTTCAGTTTTCAACCCACTAGGACAAAAATATTGTGTTTCATTAGAGAGATATTTGGCATCATAATCATAAAAAACGCCTAACGGTTGAATACGAATCGAAGGCAGTACCTGCTCCCGTACAATTGCCACGGTATATTCAGGCCCATTTAGCCATTTCTCAATCAGCACATCTTTGTCATAACGAAAAGCAAACTCGAGCGCTATTCTTAATTCAGGCAAAGTGGTTACTTTACTCATACCAACGCTTGAACCTTCAAGACTTGGCTTCACAATAAGCGGTGAGCCCAAATGATAAACAGACTCAAAAAGCATTTCATCTGACATCATTGCTAACTGTTGTTTCTCCAGTGCTATATAGGGTGCAATCGGTAAACCTATTCCCGTCCATAACTGTTTAGTACGTAGCTTGTCCATCGAAAGTGATGAAGCTAAAACACCACTACCGGTATAGGGTAAACCTAAAAATTCTAAAACCCCTTGCACCGTGCCATCTTCACCACCGCGTCCATGTAAAGCAATAAAAACTCTATTATAACCAGCTTCTTTTAATTTGATGACAGAAAAATTTTTAATATCAACTGGATAGGCATCTATTCCAGCATCACGCAAGGCATTTACTACCGCCTCACCAGATTGCAGTGACACCTCTCTTTCGGCTGAATTTCCACCTAAAAGCACAGCAACTTTATCAGCCATGATCATTTCCCTCATTTGTTAGCATTGGCCGTAAATCTGTGTCAGCTAAATTACGTGCTATCTTGCCGATATTACCAGCTCCCTGTATAAGTATCAGGTCGTTATCTTCGATAATTTGTGCTAATGTTTCAATAATTTCCTCGTGTTCAGCGACAAAAATAGGATCCAATTTGCCTCGATTGCGAATTGTCCGACATAATGAGCGACTATCTGCACCAGGAATAGGCTCCTCTCCTGCCGGATAGACATCTAGCATTATCAATACACCAACCTGCTCTAAAATATTGGCAAAATCATCATATAAATCACGCGTGCGAGTATATCTGTGAGGTTGAAAAACCATCACGATACGTTTATCTGGCCATCCTTCTTTTGCTGCTTTAATAGTAGCATTAACTTCTGTTGGATGGTGACCATAATCATCCACCAGCATAACGCTACCTTTTTTGCCATTAACTTCAGCTAAAGGGAAATTACCTAAGAAATCAAAACGTCGACCCGTGCCTTGAAATTTTTCTAGGGCAGTCAAGATAGCACTATCATCAATTCCTTCTTCCGTCGCTACCGCAATAGCCGCAGTTGCATTTAATGCATTATGCCGACCTGGTGCATTCAAGATAAACGCTAAATCAGTTCGGTTTTCTCGCGCTACAGTAAAGAAACCTTGATTGCCTCGTTGTTCATAGGATTTAATGCGCACATCTGCGTCATCACTAAATCCATAAGTGGTAATATAACGAACTATTTGCAGTAGCAGCGAACGCACCACAGGATTATCGATACATAATATTGCTCGACCATAAAATGGCAGATTATGTAAGAAACTAATGAAAGTCTGTTTTAATTTCTCAAAATCACCATCATAAGTCTCCATGTGATCTGCTTCTATATTTGTTATAACAGCAACTAGTGGTTGTAAATGTAAGAAAGAAGCGTCACTCTCATCGGCTTCTGCAATTAAATAGCGGCTAGTCCCTAGACGTGCATGAACTCCTGCTGCTTTCACTAATCCGCCATTGATAAAAGTTGGATCTAACCCTGCTTGCGCATAGATGCTGGCAAGCATTGCGGTAGTCGTTGTTTTTCCATGGGTTCCTGCGATAGCAATTCCATGACGAAAACGCATTAATTCAGCCAACATTTCAGCGCGTCGAATGACCGGAATACGAGCTTCGCGTGCTGCAATAATTTCTGGATTATCGGCAGCGATTGCCGTAGATACGACAACAACGCAAGCATTTGCAACATTCTCTGGTCGGTGATTAAAATAAATTTTTGCGCCAAGCTCTATTAATTGCTCAGTAACCGTATTAGGTAACAAATCAGAACCACTAATTTCATAACCTTCGTTAGCCAATACTTCAGCAATACCGCCCATGCCAGCACCGCCAATGCCAACAAAATGGATATGCCTAACCCGATGCATTTCAGGCACTGTTGCTCTTAATTTGGCTAATTGTTGTGTATTCACTTTATTCTCTTCACTATTTCTATCGCTGATTTCAACATTCTGCAATGTAAAATCGGTTTCATTTAGCAACTTCAATTAAGATTGCCGCCACACGTTTAGTTGCGTCAGTAATCGATGTCGCTCGTGCTTTTTTTGCCATATCCAATAACTGCGGACGCGACCATTGATTTAATAGATTCACCAACGCATCCGTTGAAAATTGGGGCTGCTCAACAATTTTTGCTGCTCCAGCCTTCTCTAACGGTAACGCATTCCAGTACTGTTGCCGATCCTTATGCTGACAAGGAACAAAAATTGCTGGTAAGCCGGCAGCAGCAACTTCACTTACCGTTAAAGCACCTGCTCGACAGATGATGATATCAGCCCAAGCATAAGCCTCAGCCATATCATCAATAAATTTAGTTACTTTATAATTATCTGATTTAACGCATAATTTTTTATATAAAGTTTCCGTCATTTGCTGAGCACCTTTGCCCGCTTGATGCCAAATAGTCACTTTTCCATCTAGTTGAGCGGCTACTTCCGGTAATGTTTGGTTTAAAATTCTTGCCCCTTGACTACCCCCTATCACTAAAATTCGAATAGCGCCATCACGATCAATTAAACGTTCTTCAGGTTCAGGTAAGGCTAATACCGTCTCACGAACTGGGTTTCCAAGTACCGTAGCATTAGGGAATGCACTTGGAAATGCTTGTAAAACACGCTTAGCAATTTTAGCTAACCACCGATTGGTTAAACCTGCTACCCCATTTTGCTCATGGAGTACAATTGGAATATTAGATAACCAGGCAGCAATACCGCCCGGGCCAGAAACATATCCTCCCATGCCTAATACGACATCAGGTTGATAACGCTGCATAATCACTTTTGCCTGCTTTATTGCTTTAATAATTTTAAACGGAGCTACCAGAAATGCTTTGATACCTTTACCACGTAAACCAGAAATGTTTATAAATTCAATCTCAATGCCATGCTTAGGAACTAAATCTGCCTCCATCCGGTCAGCAGTTCCTAACCAACGAATATCCCAACCTTGTAGCTTTAAATAATTAGCCACTGCCAGTCCGGGAAAAACATGTCCTCCAGTACCTCCTGCCATCACCAGGAGGCGTTTTGGTTGGCTCATTTCGTTCTCCTTACAAATGCTTGTGCTCTCTTAAGGCGTGTTTCAAAATCGATACGTAACAAGATAGCAATGGCAATAAACATAATTAATAAGCTAGAGCCACCATAGCTAATTAACGGTAGTGTCAACCCTTTAGTTGGTGACATTCCGGCTGCAGCGCCAACATTAACCAACGCTTGGAAAGTGAACCAGATACCGATTGAACAGGCTAAATAACCGGAAAAATGTTGCTTTGTATCTAATGCCCGTTTGCCAATCATCATGCTGCGAAAAGCAACGAAAAATAACATTAAAAGCACTAACACAACACCGATATAACCAAGTTCTTCCGCTAAAACTGAGAAAATAAAATCAGTATGTGCTTCAGGAAAATATTCTAATTTTTGTATAGAATTACCTAAACCTTGGCCCCATAATTCACCACGCCAAAACGCCATCAAAGATTGTGTTAATTGATAGCCACTGCCAAAAGGATCCGCCCATGGATTGAGAAAAGAGGTTATTCGACGGAAACGATAAGGCTCAAAATAGATCAAGCCAATAACACCTACTGCACAAATAACAATACCGATAATAAACGGTGCTAATCTAGCACCTGCTAGGAATAGCAGTGCTAAAATTGTCATAACCAGGACAATTACTGTACTTAAATCAGGTTGTAATAGCAGTAAAATAGGCATTAATATTAAAATGCAAATCGGTTTGATAAAGCCTAAAAAGCCCAAAAACCGCGTTCGCACCTCATCGGTTTTTCTGACTAAATAATTGGATACATAGCAAAAAAAGGCTAATTTTGCGATCTCAGCCGGCTGTATACGGACAATACCGGTATTAATCCAACGAGAAGCTGCATTAACTGAGCTTCCGCCAACCAATACCACTAATAACAATATTAGGGAGGTTATCAATAATAAAAAATTATATTTTTCCCACCAGACCATTGGAATATTTAAGACTAATAAAACTAAACCAAATGATAAAATAAGATAGATAACATCGCGTTTAGCAAAGAAAAAAGGATCTTGCGTTAAACGCTGCCCAACTGCCATCGATGCTGATGTCAACATAATAAAACCAATTATAGCCAGACCTAATGTAAGCCAAACCAAAGTACGATCATAAAGGATCGTATCCAGAACATTGTTATCCGGCTCACCGTTAGCCCAATTTTTTAGTCGTTTGAAGTTAAATATCATTCTTAACCTAACTCCTTTGCTAATTGGCTAAATCTATCACCCCGTTGTTCAAAGTTACGAAATTGGTCGAAGCTAGCACAAGCAGGTGAAAGAAGTACTATATCACCGGCTTTCAATTCTGGTGCGATGGCGCGCAGACATTGCTCCATTGTATCTAGTAACAAACTATTCGGTTTTAATTGTGCCAATTGATAACCATCACTGCCAAAACAGCACAATTTAATGTTTTTTGCTGAGATATAGGGTTTTAAAAGTGAAAAATCTGCTGACTTTCCCTCCCCACCCAATAATAAATAAAGCGTTCCAGCTACTTGTAAACCTTTTAAAGCGGCTTCTGTGCTGCCAACATTCGTTGCTTTAGAATCATTAACCCATTGAATACCTTGATTCTGATGAACTAATTGGCAACGATGAGGTAAGCCTGCATATTGAATTAATGCCGTTAAACTTGCTTTGCTTGGAATCTTCACCGCATCCGCTAAAGCCAGGGCAGCCGCGCCATTAAGATAGTTATGCTGCCCAACTAACCGTATTTCAGCGGTATCAATAATCGGTTTCCCTTTTATTTGTAGTTCTTGGCAACGTCTATTTAATTGATAATCCCCACTATTAATGCCAAAACTGATACAACGTGCATCACGGCCCAATAGTGGCCAAGTTTGTGGTTCGTGTTCATTAATAATACAAACTTTAGCGCCAGCATAAATTCGTAACTTAGCCGCGCGGTACTGTTCAACACCTGTCGGATACCGATCCATATGATCTTCTGTCACATTTAATATGGTTGCTACCGGAACCTTTAAACTTGATGTTGTTTCAAGCTGAAAACTAGAAAGCTCTAATACATACAAATCATAATCTTTTGCTAATAATGTCAGCACCGGCGTTCCAATATTGCCACCAACTGCCACTTGCCAATTAGCTGCTTTTGCCATTTCACCAACTAATGCTGTAACCGTACTCTTACCATTAGAACCGGTGATAGCAACTATCGGTTTATCTATTTCACGACAAAAAAGTTCAATATCACCAATAATTTCGATACCTTTATCTGCGGCTTTTTTTAATTCTGGAGTAGCAAGCGAAATACCGGGGCTTGCAACGATCAAATCAGCTGCCATCAACCATTCACTATTCCAACTACCACAGTGGGAGGCGACTTCCGCCGGCAATTTATCCTTACCTGGCGGTGTTATTCTGGTATCAATTACGCGTGGCAAAACCTGGCGAGAGAGAAAAAAGTCGATACAAGATAGACCTGTCTGGCCTAACCCAATGATGACAACTTTTTTGCCCTGATAATTAGCCATTATTAACGTACCTTTAATGTTAGCAATCCAATTAATACCAGCATTAATGAGATGATCCAAAAACGCACAATGACTCGAGGTTCAGGCCATCCTTTTAATTCGTAATGATGGTGGATCGGCGCCATCCGAAAAATGCCTTGACCACGCAGTTTAAATGATCCAACTTGTAAAATTACCGATAAGGTTTCAACAACAAACACACCACCCATAATCAGTAATAAAAATTCTTGCCGTAATAAAACAGCAATCGTTCCCAATGCACCGCCTAATGCCAATGAGCCAACATCGCCCATAAAAACTTGCGCAGGATAGGTGTTAAACCATAAAAATCCAAAACCGGCACCAACAATTGCCGTACAAACTACGACTAATTCACCTGCGTGGCTGATATAAGGAATTTTTAAATAGTTGGCAAAATTGAAATTACCCGTTGCCCAAGCCACTAATGCAAAACCTGCCGAAATAAAAACGGTTGGCATAATCGCTAAACCGTCTAATCCATCAGTTAAATTAACTGCATTACTTGTGCCAACAATGACAAAATAAGTCAGTAAAATATAAAACAGACCAAGTTGTGGCATGACATCTTTAAAAAATGGCACAACCAATTGAGTGACTGCCGTATCTTTACCTGTGCTATATAGAACAAGTGCTACTCCCAAAGCCAATACGGATTGCCAGAAATATTTCCACCGAGCAATCAACCCTCTAGAGTTTTTACGTACCACTTTACGATAATCATCAATAAAGCCAATAACACCATATCCCAATAAAACGGCTAATACGCACCAAACATATGGATTATTTAACCGCGCCCATAGCATGACTGAAATCACAATAGAAGATAAAATCAACACACCGCCCATGGTAGGTATGCCGCGTTTGCAAAAATGCGATTCGGGACCTTCATCACGCACAATCTGACCTATTTGTAATTTTTGCAAATAGGAAATCAAATGGGGCCCCATCCATAGCGCAATCAGCAAAGCCGTTAACAAACTGGTAATAGCCCGAAATGTCAAATAGGAGAAAAGATTAAAGCCAGAAAAATATTTAACTAAATATTCGGCTAACCAGACTAACATAAAAAGTACTCCTGTAAGGCGTGTACAACTTCTTCCATTGCTGTACTGCGCGAACCTTTAACTAAAACTGATACCGTTTGGTGTTCTTTTATTAATGGGATCAGTTTTGCAATTAACTCTTTTTTAGAAGAAAAATGCTCACCGCAACCACTCTGTTGACTAATAACGATACTTTGTTGACCAATACTTAACACTCGGTCAAGCTTCATTTGTTGAGTCGCCAAGCCGACTGCTTGATGCCATTTTTCGGTTTGATCGCCTAATTCACCCATATCACCGACCACCAAAATACGGTATCCAGGCATTTGAGATAAAACATCAGCAGCAGCAATCATAGAGCCGGTATTGGCATTGTAGGTGTCATCTAAAATAAGTTTACCGGGCGCTAAATGAATTGGGTATAAACGAGCTGATACCGGCTGAACAGCTACCAATCCAAGCCTTATTTGCTCAAGCGTCGCACCAGCAGACATACCTAAAGCACTAGCCGCTAATGCATTAGCAACATTATGTTTACCGGCTAAGGGTAATAATGTTGAGACAATACCGATTGGTGTATGCAACTCAAATTCGCTACCTATTGATTTCGTGGTAATATTTTCCGAATAAAAATCAGCCTGTTGCTGTTTCTCTATAGAAAAACGCCAAATGGTTTGTTTTTGTTTAAAATAAGATTGCCAATTTTTCCAATCATGGCTAGCCAAATTAATAACTGCCGTTCCTGTTTCCGCTAATCCGTGAAAAATCTCTCCCTTTGCCTCAGCAACACCCGCTAATGAACCAAAACCTTCAAGATGAGCAGCAAATAAATTATTAACCAATACACTATCCGGTCTAACCATATTAGTGGTATAAGCAATTTCACCGATATTATTGGCTCCCATTTCAATGACTGCATACTGGTGTTCTGCCGTCAATCGAAATAACGTTAACGGCACACCAATATCATTATTGAAATTACCTGCAGTAAAAAGTGTTATACCACATTGTGATAGAATGGCGGACACCATCTCTTTAACCAAAGTTTTGCCAGAAGAGCCCGTTAGCCCTATAACCTTAGCTTTGCTTTGTGATCGAACCCAAGCGGCTAACTTCCCCATAGCTAAACGCGTATCTTTAACAATAACTTGTGGACAGTGAATAGTTAAGGGCCGCTCAACCAATAATGCCGTAGCACCAGCTGCAATAGCCTCTTTAGCAAAATGGTGACCATCAAAAAGTTCACCCTTTAAAGCAATAAATAAACCATTAATGGGTTGCTGGCGGCTATTGGTTGTTACCGTATCCAGCCATAAACTCGCTGCTTGCTGATCATTTATTTGCTGTAAAGCACCTTGTGTTACAGTAGCCAATTGCTTCAATGAAATAGGGATCATGCCATCACCCCCAATAGCCGGGCTACCGTCAAGCGATCGGAATAATCGAGCCGACGATCACCAATAATTTGATAATCTTCATGACCCTTACCGGCAATTAATATGACATCATCAGTATCGGCCTGCATAATCGCACTAGTGACCGCTTCCACTCGCCCGACAATCGGCATTGCCCGACCAGGATCAAGAAAACCGCTTAAAATATCATCTATTATGGCTTTTGGCTCTTCACTACGTGGATTATCATCGCTTACTACCACAATATCAGCATACTGTTCAGCCACACTGCCCATTAATGCACGTTTACCCTTGTCTCTATCACCACCACAACCAAATACACACCAAAGTTTGCCAAGACAATGGAGACGAAGCGCAATTAATGCTTTTTCTAGTGCATCCGGAGTATGAGCATAATCGACAACAACCATTGACCGTCCTGGTGAGGTGAAGACTTCCATTCGTCCACAGACCGGTTGTATGGCATGTGATGATTTTATCACCGTATCAAATGGGTAACCGATCATTAAAAGTGTCGCCATGGCTAACATGACATTATTAACATTAAAAGCCCCCATTAGTGGGCTTTCTAGCGAACTTTTCCCCCAAGTCGAATTAAAATGAATAGTCGCCCCACGATCATGATAATCAACTTGCTGCACTAGCACCCAAGCACCCTGCCAATCGGTGGGTATGCGATCCTCCATCGAAACTGCACATGCTTCTGGTAATCTTGCAAGCCACTGCAAACCGGTATCATCATCTACATTGATAATCTGTTTATCAGATTTATGGCTTGAAAATAATAACCATTTTGCCGCTGCATAATTTTGCATATCACCATGATAATCAAGGTGATCACAACTTAAATTAGTAAACACAGCAGCGGTAAAAGGAATAGCAGCAACCCGACCTTGCACTAAGCCATGGGAGGAAACTTCCATCGCAACTAAGGTTGCCTGCTTGTCAACCAACAACTGCAATTCAGTCTGAACATCAACCGCCGAGCCGGTGGTATTTTTACTAGGTACAATTTGTCCTAATATTCCGTTACCAACCGTGCCCATTATGGCACTGACTTCGCCAAGCCCTTTAGCCCACTGAGCAATTAGCTGAGTAGTGGTTGTTTTACCATTTGTTCCTGTTACACCAATTAATCGCAATTTTGCAGCTGGATGTTGATAAAATTCTCCTGCTAACAGTGATAATTGATTATTCAGATCATTAATATAAATGACAGGGACGCCATGCATAATATATCGAATCGTTCCAGCTTCTGTCTCGCATTGTGCTTCAGCAATAATTGCGGCGACACCTTGCGCTATCGCTTGAGAAATATATTGTCGTCCATCTGTTTGATGGCCCTTAATTGCTAAAAATAGGTCTCCTGCCGCTACCTTACGGCTATCAAGCGTCATTTCTCGTAACACCTTATCTGGTGCGTTAACACCCACTGGTGCAAGTAAATCGCGTAGATTACGATCTGCCACCTGTATCCTCTTTTATCTTGTTAATTACTAATTCATTATCATCTGAAGTCAATGCATCAGGCTCTATATTAATTAAACGTAAAACGCCGCCCATAATGGCTCCAAATACGGGCGCAGAAATAACACCACCGTAATATTTCCCCGCAGTAAGCTAATTGATAATTACAACCAGGGCATAACGAGGGTTACTTGCCGGTACTACGCCAGCCGTATAAGCAATATATTGATTAATATAATGCCCATCATTACCAACTTTTTTTGCTGTACCTGTCTTAATTGCTATTCGATAACCCTTCACTGCGGCTCGAACACCACCGCCAACAGGCAATGCAACACTTTCCATCATGCGAACCACCGTCCGCATGATCGCCTCAGGGAAAATACGAGCTCCAGATACCGGCGGATCAACTTTTGTAATTGATAGCGGGCGGTAAATACCAAAATTACCAATTGTTGCATAAACTCTCGCTAACTGTAATGGTGTTACCATTAGCCCATAACCAAAAGAAAAGGTGGCTCTTTCAAATTCAGACCACCGCATTTTTTTATTAGGAAAGATGCCACTACTTTCTCCAATTAATCCTAAATTTGTTGGTTTACCCAAACCGAAACGAGCATAAACGTCTACCAGTTCATCGGCAGGCATCGCTAACGCTAACTTTGAAACACCAACATTACTTGATTTTTGTAAAATACCTGTAATCGATAACTCACTATACCTTGCTACATCTTTAATTTCATAACCATTAATTATATAGGGTTGAGCATTTAACACACTATTGGCTTTGACAATTCCATTATTCAATTCACTAACGATTACCATCGGTTTAACTGTTGATCCAGGTTCAAATACATCGGTGATCGCGCGGTTACGCATCACTTGAGTTGGAGTACCAGCAAGATTATTCGGGTTATAGGAGGGGCTGTTAGTCATCGCCAATACTTCACCTTTATGAACATCGACTAGAATAGCAGTACCCGACTCGGCTTTATTCTCCATTACACTGCGTGTTAATTCACGATAAACCAATGACTGTATGCGTTCGTCAATACTTAATACCAAGTCGTGAGCAACCTGACTATCAATGGAAGAAACATCTTCGATAACTCGCCCATAACGATCTTTACGCACTATCCTTTCGCCTCGAGCCCCAGTTAATAGATAGTTAAAGCTTTTTTCAATTCCTTCAATTCCCTGTCCATCAATATCTGTTACCCCAATTAAATGCCCGGCTACTGGACCAGATGGATAATAGCGACGAGACTCTTTACGCAAATAAATACCGGCTATTTTTAATTTGCTAATATATTCACCAAGAAATGGATTCACTTGGCGCGCTAAATAGGCAAACCTACTGTTAGGGTTAAGACTAATTTTATGGTTCACTTGCTCGAGCGGGAGCCTTAGCTCATCCGCTAATGCTTTCCAACGTTCATCATTGGTTAATCCACCATTTTTGTAAATTATTTTCGGATCAGCCCAAATAGCATAAACCGGAACACTTACTGCTAGCTGACGCCACTCACGATCACTTATCATACCCCGTGCAGCGGTCACTTTCTGAACGCGAAGCGAACGGATATCACCTTCTTTAACAAGCTCTTCCGGGTTAATAACTTGTAGATAAGTAACACGAATAATGAGACCAATTAATGCCAATCCTATGCCCGCACACAATAGCAAGAAACGCCAGCTAACATAGCTAACTTTTTCTTCATACCGTCTTCTATACTTCACTGAGCGCGCAGGCTTCATGTTGTTTACCTATTGACTAAAACTATTTTGCAATCACAATATGTTCTTGTGTCGGATCTACATGGACAATTTGTAGCTTTTCAACCGAAAGACGTTCAACTCGACTATGATTTCCTAATGAGTTTTCTTCCAAAATCAAATTGCGCCATTCTATATCTAAAGATTCTTTTTCTTCTGTCATCAAATCCTTTTGTGCTGTTAATAATCGTGTTCGATGACTGACTGTGACAATTGAAATCGCTGATATGATAATCACTATCAATAGAATCAACGGGACAGCTGCGTGCCGCAAAAATATCGTAACCAATGATCCTAATTAAGCTATATTTTTCTGCAGTCATTATCATTCCAACATTTCAGCAAAACGTACAACTGAGCTTCTTGCTCGTGGATTTTCGATAACTTCTCTTGCTGTCGGTTTCATTTTGCCTAACACTTTTAATATCGGGCTACCAATTGCTTTTAATTGGACATCGGTTAATGGTAATCCGACCGGGACTTTTGGTCCTCTGCTATGCTCGCGGATAAAACGCTTAACCAATCTATCTTCCAATGAATGAAAACTAATAATCGACAACCGTCCGTGCGGTGCCAATACCTTCAATGAACCCTCTAATGCTTTTGCTATTTCTTCCAATTCACTATTGATATAAATACGAATTGCCTGGAACGATCGCGTTGCTGGATGCTTATGTTTCTCTTTAAACGGACTAACTTGTCCTATCAATTCTGCCAGTTGTTTTGTCCGTGTTAATGGCTCTTCCGCTGAATGATGGTTACGAGTCACAATCGCTTTTGCAATTTTTTTTGCAAATCGTTCTTCACCATAAGTTTTCAATACCCAAGCTATATCCGATTTTTCCGCCTTCATCAGCCATTCAGCGGCAGATTGACCTGTCGTCGGATCCATTCGCATATCTAATGGTCCATCACGCATAAAAGAAAAGCCTCGCTCTGGATCATCTAATTGCGGTGATGAAACACCTAAATCAAGGAGTACGCCATCAATCTTCCCAACTAATTCCTCTTCTGCAATAAATGTCTGTAACTGAGAAAAAGAACCATGTTTAATTAAAAATCTGTCATCAGTGATCATTTTTTCAGCGGCTGCCA
Source organism: Arsenophonus endosymbiont of Bemisia tabaci Q2 (assembly GCF_902713415.1). Taxonomy (GTDB): domain Bacteria; phylum Pseudomonadota; class Gammaproteobacteria; order Enterobacterales; family Enterobacteriaceae; genus Arsenophonus. The sequence goes on along the minus strand of NZ_CACTIE010000009.1, from coordinate 44,439 downwards.
CTGCATGCGGATCTCTATCTATCGCGATCAGGCTCCCTCCTCTGCCTAATCGGGAGAGAATTAATTGCGAGTGCCCTCCCCGGCCAAAAGTACCGTCAACATAAATGCCATTTGCTTTTATATTCAATCCATTGACTGCTTCATCAAGAAGCACACTGATGTGTTTAAACCGACTCTCTGCCATATTAAAGAGATAGATCCTGTAACCGCGTTGATAATGGTTCATTTGTGCTGTGTTGAGCCTTAATATCCGTTTGTACTTGCTGATACCAAGTCTGCTCATCCCATAACTCAAATTTATTAATTTGACCAACCAGCATAACTGCCTTTTTGAGCCTGGCATGTTGCCGCAAAGTATTAGCGAGCAAAAGACGACCTGCACTATCCATCTGACATTCACTGGCATGCCCAAGTAATAAACGCTGAACACGACGTTCAGCCGGATTCATAGTAGAAAGTTGTGATAGTTTTTTTCAATAATTTCCCATTCAGGTAATGTATAAAGTAATAGGCACGGCTGACAAAGGTCGATAGTAAAAACCATCTGCCCTTCAGACTCCTCGTTTAGCATACCGCGATAACGCGTAGGCACGGTTAATCGCCCTTTGCTGTCGAGATTGACGAGTGTTGCGCCACGAAACATATCTCTTCAACCCTTATATTAAAAAAATCAACACATTACACCACAATTTCCCACTTGCTATAGCTAGGCGACTTTAAAATGATTACAAGTAATTACTCTATATCAGTAAATTTATATTGGAGAAAAACATATATTTTTGTAATCAAAATTAAGACGTTTAGCTATATTTGATTAATCCAACGCGATACAGATGCAGAGCCAATCCGAAATTGCTTCGCTGTTTCTCGGATACTCAACCCTTTTTCTTCCATCGTAAATATTACTTTACGTTTAAAATCAATTGAATAGCTCATATAAATAATGTCATCAAAATTAAGTCGCTTAGCTATATCTGCTAGTAAATATTGTGGTGATTAGCCTATGTTTATATTGGTTTCTCGTTGATAGCATGAATAGTAATAACTACAATATCATAATAAGTTATATATCATTCAAATGATTCAACTGACAATATAGTGGCCAATTGCAATAATAAGGCATGATATTTATACTTGTGCCACTTACTTTATCGTTATTAAATACCAGTGAATTTTTAGCTATTCGTTACGGCGTATAACCTATATCAAAACAAAAACCTGATATAAACACCGGAATTAATTAATAAAATACTGCTATAAAACCTGTAGATTAATTGTCATGAAAAAAACCAAAATTGTTTGTACTATCGGCCCTAAAACTGAATCTGAAGAAAAACTCTCGCAATTACTTAATGCTGGCATGAATGTCATGCGGCTAAATTTCTCACATAGTGATCATGAAGAACATGGTCAACGCATTAAAAATCTACGTGCGGTCTGTAGCCAAAAAAACCAACAGGCTGCGATATTATTAGATACAAAAGGGCCAGAGATCCGCACAATGCGGCTTAAAGATGGCAACGATGTATCGTTAATCGCTGGACAAAATTTTACCTTTACCACCGACACCTCAGTGATTGGTAATCAAGATCGGGTTGCTGTGACCTACAACGGTTTACCTGATGATCTTAAACCAGGTAATACTATTCTGGTTGATGATGGCTTAATTGGTATGGAAGTTTTATCCGTTACTGCTAGTGATGTCATCTGTCGAGTACTTAATAATGGCGATTTAAGTGAAAATAAAGGCGTTAATTTACCTGGCGTTTCAATTGGCTTGCCGGCACTGGCGGAAAAAGATAAACAAGATCTGATTTTTGGTTGCCAGCAAGGTGTTGATTTTGTTGCTGCTTCCTTTATCCGTAAACGCGCTGATGTAGAAGAAATCCGTGCCCATCTAGCGCAGCATGGTGGTAAAAATATCCAAATAATCTCTAAAATTGAGAATCAGGAAGGATTAAATAACTTCGATGAAATTTTAGAAGCCTCTGATGGGATCATGGTGGCACGTGGTGATCTTGGAGTCGAGATCCCAGTCGAAGAAGTTATCTTTGCGCAAAAAATGATGATCGAAAAATGCGTTGCTGCCCGTAAAGTTGTCATTACGGCCACCCAAATGTTAGATTCAATGATCAAAAATCCGCGTCCTACTCGTGCGGAAGCCGGTGATGTTGCTAATGCTATTTTGGACGGTACAGATGCCGTTATGCTATCTGGTGAAAGCGCGAAAGGAAAATATCCTATCGAAGCGGTAAAAATTATGGCGACTATTTGCGATCGTACCGATCGTGTTATCCCAAGCCGTATTGATGATAGTAAAATAAACCAAAAATTACGCATTACTGAAGCAGTTTGTCGCGGTGCGGTTGAAATGGCAGAAAAGTTAAACTCTCAATTGATTATCGTGGCAACCTATGGCGGTAAATCAGCAAAATCAGTACGTAAATATTTTCCAACAGCACCGATCATTGCTTTAACAACTAATGAAGAAACTGCCCGTCAATTATTATTAGTTAAAGGCGTTATTCCACAATTAGTCAAAGAAATTGCCTCTACAGACGATTTCTATCGTATTAGTAAACAAGTTGCCTTAGCTAATAATATGGCCGAAAAAGGTGAAGTTGTTGTTATGGTTTCAGGTGCATTAGTGCCAAGTGGTACAACAAATACCTCATCTGTCCATATCTTATAATTCTATTAGCCAAAATAAATTCCTCCAAATAAAATAGCGGGGAATTTATTTTTTCTTTTTTTTATAAAGAAAATTAGAGGGCTAATATCTAATATTGGTAATTTATAATCAAAAAACCTATTAATCATTTTTGCCATTTAGCATTTATTTAAGACGCATTCTATTAGCCAAAAATTAATATTTCCAGGCCAAAAGATCATAATCGACATGTTATTTAAAAAATAACTATTATCGCATTAATTTTATTTTATATTTGCAATAAAAATAATTGACAAAATAACGCCATGAGATAATTAAAAATTGCTGTCTACTCAAGAAAAATGAACAAAAAAACAAACAAATTTATTCTGTTTTCTTAATTTTATTAAACAACTTGTCAGATTTTAAGTAGAAAATATTTTAATTAAGTACTAGCATAAGAATAAGTAAGTATTCTGCCTGAATTTGAAAAAGATCTAATAATTCAAAGTTAGAGACAGAAATTTATTCTCTGTTTTACCAGGAATGTGCAATACTTACCTTGCTACTTGGAGATTAACTAAATCTAGAGGGTAATATAATGAAGCGTACTAAAGTTGTACTGGGCTCTATGGTTCTGGCTTCTGCTTTGCTAGCAGGCTGTTCAAACAGTAGCCAAATTAACAAACTGTCCTCAGATGTACAAACGTTAAACGGTAAAGTCGATCAACTATCCAATGACGTTCAGTCATTACGTACTGATGTTCAGACTGCTAAAGATGAAGCTGCTCGTGCTAATCAACGTTTGGATAATCAAGTTAGTAGATATAAAAAGTAATCCAATTCCATTTAACGGATCACTCGATATAATAATAAGGCACCGGATGGGTGCCTTATTATTTATTACATAGAACTAATTTTTAATAATACCATTATCTGATTATTAATTAATTCACTATTTTTTATAAAATAGAGTAAATCTACTCATAATACATCACCATCTAATATTAATTTAACTCTTATTTACCCTAACCGGCATTCCTGAGCGACGTGCTACAACTTGATCAACTAATCTCTGATCAATACCAGGTTGTTGCAAAAATGCCTTAAACTCATTGCTATACACTAATGGCATCGTTTGCGGATCATCAGATTCACGTTTAGATAATGGTTGGTGAACTTCGATGTAATAGCTTCCATCTGGCTCTTTAGAGTACTTGATCGGTTCATTAATTACCTGTACACGAGTTCCTACCGGTATAGAGTAGAATAATGCTTGTATATCCTCAGGTCTTAAACGAATACAACCGGAACTGACACGTAATCCAATACCAAAATTGTCATTAGTACCATGGATCAAATATTGTCCCTTACCATAAGATAATCGCAAGGCATAAAGCCCCATAGGATTATCAGGCCCGGCTGGAAATACCGCCGGCAAAATAACGCCATGGGCAGCATAACGTTTACGGATATTCGGCGTTGGTGTCCAGGTTGGATTTTTAATTAATTGACTAACAGTCGTCACCATTTTAGGCGTATTGGCGCCAAATTGGCCGATACCAATAGGGTAAACCATGACTTTATTGCTTCCTTTAGGAAAATAATACAGTCGCAATTCGGCTAAATTAACGATGATACCATCACGCTTAGTCGGAGGTAATAACATTTGCGATGGAATAATCAATGTTTTACCCGCTTTAGGTAAATATGGATCGGTTCCTGGATTAGCTTCCAAGATACCCAGCAAACCTATCTGAAATTCACTTGCAATAGCTTCCAGTGGACGCCCATCATTAGGCACCACATAATGACTATTTTCACCAATTAAGCGTGCTGTAGTGGATGGCAAGGAGTATCCAGCAGCACTGACATTGAAAGTCAGCTCGCTTAAAAACAACAAGCCGATAAAAAATAGAATTCTCTTCATACTTTTTCCTCCTAAGGAACGTACAAAGTTTATCGGATGAATAAGCGTCGCTTTAATAATATCAGTAGTTAACTAAATGTTTAAGTGCTTGATTGGATAATTTTTTCGACTCGCTGACGGATTGTTCTGATCATAGCATGCAATCCCTGGCTTCTTGATGGCGTCAAATGCTGCTCCAATGACAACTTTTGAAAAAATGCTTTGCTATCTGTGGTCAAAATTTGTTGTCCGGTTTTATTTTGAAAAATAATTATTACTAACGCAATCAATCCCTTAACTAAAGCAGCATCGCTGTCACCAGCAAATTGGATCCTACCGTCACTATCTGACTCCATAAAAATCCAAACCTGGCTTTGACAACCTGAGACCTGATTTTTCACTTGTTTTTGTCTATCGCTAAGAGGTAATAATTTTTCCCCTAATTCAATTAAATAAAGATATCGCTCTTCCCAGTTTTGACAACGTGAAAAATTACGCAACAATTTATTCTCATCAGGCAAGGCTGACATCATTCTACCCTTATATACTTTAAAACAGATTAAGTTAGTAATTTTTCAATATGCTGTAGTTTTTCAACCAAAATATCAATCTCTTCTTTAGAAGTATAAACCGCTAGCGAAGCTCGACACATAGCTGGTACTTCATAAAAATCCATCAATGGCAACGCACAATGGTGGCCTGTCCGTATTGCAATTGCATAATTATCTAAAAAACTACCGATATCATAAGCATGATGCTCGCCTAAATTGAAGGCAATAACTCCCTGGCGCTCATCTGAGCCGTAAAGACGCAAAGAGTTTACCGTACTTAAACGCTGATTGGCATACTGCATTAATGCGGTTTCATGAGCCGATATTTGTTGATAACCAATATTATTAACATAACCTAAAGCCTCACCTAAACCAATAATGCCAACAATATTGGGTGTGCCTGCTTCAAATCGCCATGGCGCCTTTTCGTAAGTGATATTTATTATTGCTGGCTCAGATAAGGTCATACTGACTTTATCAATCATGGCTCCTCCACCTTGCCAAGGTGGTAAAGCATTTAATAATTCCTTTTTGCCATATAAAACACCTATACCAGTAGGTCCATACAGTTTGTGACCGGAAAAAACATAAAAATCACAATCTAAATCTTGGACATCAATCATTTGATGCATAATACTTTGCGCACCATCAAGCAAAATATGCAATTGTGCTGCTTTTTGCTCTGCACATTGGCGCGCATAGGCAATAATCTGTTTTGCTGGATTAACGGTTCCCAAAACATTCGACATGTGGGTAAAAGAGAGTAACCGAGTCCGGCTATCAATTAGCCTATCTAATTGTTCAAAAATTAATTTCCCATTATTATCAATAGGTAATATACGAATATCAAAACCAATCTGGCCTGCAAGCAGATGCCAAGGAACTATATTAGCGTGATGTTCCATTTGGCTAATGATAATATTATCGCCTGGTTTAATAAAACCATGTCCATAACTATTAGCAACTAAATTTATGCCTTCCGTTGTTCCTTTAACAAAAACAATTTCTTCAGAATCAGCTGCATAAATAAAATCAGCGACTTGCTGACGAACATTTTCTACCATCGCCGTGGCTTCACTACTCAAGCGATGGATCCCTCGGTGTACCGCCGCATAGTAATGACAAAGAAATTGCCTTTCCTTTTCTATCACTTGGAGCGGTTTTTGCGCACTGGCAGCACTATCCAAATAAACCAACGGTTGATCGTTGATTTTTTCTGCCAGCATAGGAAAATCTTTGCGAATCAATCCCACTGAAAATGTCATATTAAATCCCTGCTAAGCACTGCTGAATAATATCCATTACTTTGTTACTTACAGCTTCACTATCAATAGCTTCGATGACTTCAGCTGCAAAGGCCACCATAATCATATGTTTTGCATCATTGAGATGAATACCCCGTGAACGTAAATAAAACAGTTGTTCATCATCAATCCGACCTACTGTAGCGCCATGACTACACTTAACATCATCAGCATAAATTTCTAACTGCGGTTTGGTGTCAATTTCGGCTTGTTTACCTAATAACAAATTATTATTTTTCATTTGGCCATCGGTTTTAAGTGCCTGTGGCGCAACTTTAATCATACCATTAAAAACAGCTTTACTTTCATCCTGCACGATCGTTTTATGCAACTGGCGACTTTCACAAAATGGCTGATTATGTTCAAGATAAGTTCTGGTATCGACAATTTCTCTATTTTTTGGAAACAATAAGCTATTGAGTGTTAATCTGCTACCCGCTCCATTTAATTTCACGCTGGTATGATGGCGAAGTAATGCTGAGCCGATAAAAATACCACTACTGTTTATTTGACTATCTCGACCTGACAAGATGTCATTATGGGCAAAATGGTGACTTTGGTTATTTTCAACGCTAAGTTTAATATGACTAAAATGACTATTATCACCTATATTAGCGCTCAATCGACTGCCTGTCAGATGCGGCTTATCATCAACAGAAACAAAATGTTCAATAACTTGTGATTTGCAATTGGCACCAATCTCTAAATGATAGTGATAGTGACTAGTATTAACATAATTATGGTGATTTGAACCAGAGGTAATATTCAATATATAGAGCGGTTTTTCTACCTGTTGATTAGCGGCCAATTTAATCATTAAGGGTTGAGCGGCCAGACTCTCAGTTAAATACAGGAATATCTCATCGGTCACGATAGGCGCTGGAAGCTGTGCTTGCGCATCCATCATTTGAATTTGATAAGGGGCAAAGTTATCACTACTTAAGTCAGGGATAAGACATCCATCAAACAAAACAATTCGCCAGCCGTCAAGGGAGACAGCCAGCTGTTTTAATTGCTCAGCAGTAATTATGTTAACTTTATTACTATTTAATTGGTATTGAGCGTTAAGTACTTTTGCCAACGGCGTATAATGCCACTCTTCATGGCGAAATGGCGGAAAACCAATTTTCTCTACTTGCTGCCAATAAGCCTGAGCTTGTTTTTCATTTGCTCTTTTACTGGCATAAAAAAGTGTCGCAAAGCTTTTTAGCGCCTGTTGATTTAACTTTTTGACTTTCTGCTGTTTTTCTGCTCTTTCACTGTTAGTCAATAAGCCAGCCATAGCCTTGTACCTCCAGTTTTTTGGCCAAGGTAAAATCACCTGATTGAATAATTTTGCCTTGATGGAGAACATGAACAAAATCAGGCTGTACATAATCCAAAATACGCTGATAGTGAGTAACGATGATAAAAGCTCTTTCAGTGCTACGAAGTGAGTTCACGCCATTAGCCACAACTTTTAAGGCATCAATATCAAGACCCGAGTCGGTTTCATCTAAAATACATAACTCAGGATTTAACGCTGCCATCTGTAAAATATCATTACGCTTTTTTTCTCCACCAGAGAAACCGACATTTACTGATCGAGTAAGTAAATCTTTCGGCATATCAAGTAGTTCAATTTTATCTTCAATAAAATCCTGAAAATCAAATCTATCTAGTGGTGGCTGCTTACGATACTCTCTTACTGCATTAACCGAGGTTTGTAAGAAAAATTGATTACTTACGCCAGGAACTTCCACTGGATATTGAAAGGCTAAAAATATACCTTCTCCGGCACGTTCTTCCGGCGATAACTCAAGCAAATTTTTATTTTTGAATAGAATTTCACCCTGTTTTACTTGATATTCTTCACGTCCTGCCACTGTCGCTGATAATGTACTCTTGCCGGATCCATTAGGCCCCATGATTGCATGTACTTCACCCACTTTTACTTCTATATTTAATCCGTTAAGAATTTGATTACCTTCAATACTGACATTTAAATTTTTAACACTTAACATTTCATTGGCCTTTGAATAACTGAGTATTCTTTTAATAGGAACCATCAACCGACACTATGTTCCAAACTAATTGCTAACAATTTTTGTGCTTCAACGGAAAACTCTAATGGTAATTCAGAAAAGACATCTTTACAGAAACCATTTACGATCATCGAAATGGCGTCATCCTCACTAATACCTCGTTGCAAACAATAAAAGAGTTGATCTTCACCAATACGAGATGTTGTAGCTTCATGCTCTAGCTGTGCGCTACTATTTTTTACTTCAATATAAGGAAAAGTATGCGCGCCACATTGAGTGCCAATTAACATAGAATCACATTGGGTATAATTTCTGGCATTTTCTGCCGTCGGTAAGATCTTTACTAAACCGCGGTAACTATTTTGACTACGACCAGCTGAGATCCCCTTAGAGATGATGGTGGAATGGGTATTCTTACCAATATGGATCATTTTTGTACCGGTATCAGCCTGTTGATTACCATTGGTTAATGCCACTGAAAAGAATTCTCCCACCGAATTATCCCCTTGCAAAATAACACTGGGATATTTCCAAGTAATAGCCGAACCTGTTTCAGACTGTGTCCAGGACATTTTGGCATTCTCACCTTCGCATAAGGCGCGTTTGGTGACAAAGTTTAAAATGCCACCGGTTTCACTTTCACCACCTGAAAACCAGTTTTGTACGGTAGAATATTTTACTTCAGCATCTTTATGAATAATAACTTCAACTACCGCAGCATGTAATTGATAGCTATCTCGCACCGGAGCAGAGCATCCTTCAATATAACTAACGTAACTACCTTCATCAGCAATCAAGATAGTGCGCTCAAACTGACCGGTATTAGCTGAATTAATACGGAAATAGGTTGATAATTCCATCGGGCAACGAACTCGTTTTGGCACATAAACAAATGTCCCATCAGAAGCGACAGCAGAATTTAATGCCGCAAAAAAATTGTCGCGATTAGAAACGACCGTACCAATATATTTTTTTACTAACTCAGGATACTGTTGGATAGCTTCACCAAAAGAGCAAAAAATAATACCCAGTTTCGCTAATTCGCTACGATAAGTTGTTGAAACAGAAACAGAGTCAAAAATAGCATCTACCGCAACCGATTTACCTTCACGGACTGGTACACCAAGTTTATTGAATGCTTCTTCAACTTCGGCGGTCAGATAATTATTGCTATGCTCATCCCCACCCGGTGCCGATGAATCAGTTTCAGTTTGACAAGTATCATCACAACTATTGCAGGATGGCGCTGCATAATAACTATATTCCTCGTAGTTTAAATCAGGATAATAGCCTTGAAGCCAGTGAGGTTCTTCCATACCCAACCAATGTTGATAAGCCTCTAAACGAAACTGCAACATCCAATCAGGTTCATTACGTTTGACTGAAATCGCTTTGATGACCTCTTCACTGAGACCTTTAGCTAATTCATCCGTTGCAACCTGAGTGAAAAACCCCTCTTTATAACGATGCTCCGCTAGCCATTGTTGAACATCATCACCAATTTCTATATTACGCTGTGACATAATTTTATTCACTTAAATACCAAAGCTTTCACCACAACCACAAGCGTGTTGAGCCTTAGGATTATTAAATTTGAATACTTGATTAAGTCCCTCACGAACATAATCAACCTCAGTACCATCAATAAATGGCATTGCTTTTAGAGGCACAAAAAGTTTGGCGCCATTATTTTCAAACAGCAAATATTTTTTAGTTGGATTATCTATCAATGCAATGACATAACCAAATCCTGCACAACCTGATTGCTTGATATTAAGAGATAATCCCTGACTAGCAGGATTTTTTTTCATTAATTTAAGAATTTGAGCAGCTGCTTTATCGGTTATGGTAAGGCCCTGCCAAGTTGTTTCATTCAAAGAAAAAGTATCAACATGCTCTGCCATTATTGACCTCACGAAACTAATATTTTGACTAGATTACACTATCAATGTAGCTAGACTTTTTTTGTTTAATATTATATATGGTAATGATAACATTTCTCACTTCAACCATTTATTTTAAACGGATATTTTAATTAGAGTGTTTTTCAGCAAAAAGTAGCGTTTATTTTACTTTTTTTTACAATTCTTAATTTATAATCATATTAACATGTTGATAAAAATTAAAAAAATAAAATAACCTCGCAAATTCAGCAATATTTAACGTGACGAACAAAGTATCGCTAAATCATCCAGTTTTTGTCGTTTTACAACAGTAATCATTTAATGATTACTGTTGTCAAACGACAAATAGAACTCAGTCTTAATTGTTCATTAAAGATTTTTATCGACCAGACTTGTTGCCGGCGACCTAGATGAATTGCACTACATACGCCACGTACTTTCCCTGAAGATACCGGCCTAATATGGCTAACATTAATTTCGGTGCCAACTACTTTTTGGTTATCTTGAGTACAGAGATAACCAGTTATCGAGCCTAACGATTCGGCTAATACCACCGCGAAGCACCACCATGTAGTAATCCAAACCGCTGCACGGTATAGCTGGGCGACTTTAAAATGATTACAAGTATAGCTAAGCGACTTAATTTTGATTACACCATATTGAGTGTGAACAAAATATCTGTGTCGCATCTGAGCGCTCTTTTTTTTGCATTTAGCTTGTGCCCATTTATGTTCAATTGGATTAAGATCTGGCGAATAGGTAGGCAAATATAGCTAAGCGACTTAATTTTGATGACATTATTTATATGAGCTATTCAATTGATTTTAGACGTAAAGTGATATTTACGATGGAAGAAAAAGGGTTGACTATCCGAGAAACAGCGAAGCAATTTCGGATTGGCTCTGCATCTGTATCGCGTTAGATTAATCAAATAGAGCCAAAAGCATCGACTACGCGTCAGCGAAAAATCGATAAATCGGAGTTGATAAAGATGTTGAACAATATCCAGATGCTTACCAAAAAGAGCGTGCAGAGCGTTTTGGCGTTTGTCAGAAGGCCATTTGGCAAGATCTTTAAAAAATCGGATTGACCTATAAAAAACTCTACGTCATCCGAAAGCCGACGAAAACACTCGACAAACGTTTCAACAAAAAAACAACAGTATGAAACAGAAGGGAAGCATATTGTTTTTATTGATGAAAGTGGTTTTTCACACGATACCCCGCGGACTCAGGGCTATTCCCCGAAAGGTCAACGGTGTGTTGGTCTCAAGAACTGGGGAGCTAAAGGAAGAAAAAATGTTATCGGCGCTTTATTGGGCAAAACGCTGTTTGCTATGGGATTATTTGATATCAATATTAACAGCGATGTTTTCTATGCATGCGTCACCCAAGTCCTTATCCCAGTACTTCCTAAAAACAGTGTAATCATGATGGATAATGCAACTTTTCACAAGAAACAGAGTATTCAACAAGTCATCATCGATGCGGGGCATATGGTGGAATATTTGCCTACCTATTCGCCAGATCTTAATCCAATTGAACATAAATGTGCACGAGCTAAATGCAAAAAAAGAGCGCTCGGATGCGACACAGATATTTTGTTCGCACTCAATATGGTGTAATCAAAATTAAGTCGCTTAGCTATATATGCGACCAATAGTTGATTGCTGCTGTGAAAAACGCTCCGCCAACTCAACTATCATCGGATAGGTTTCTAATACCTCTCCACCAAGTTAAATAGCTTTAACACTCAGTACATGATCCAATGTTTTACAACAAACTAATGAGCCTTGACCTGAGGCATCAGTATTGATCATGCCACCCAAGGTGGCTCGGTTACTGGTTGATAATTCAGGTGAACAAATAACCATAAGGTGCCAAAAATTGGTTAAGTTGATCTTTTATCACACCAGCTTCGACTCTAACCCATTTTTCTGCCACATTAATTTGCAAAAATTTTTGCATATAGCGCGACATATCAACCACAATGCCTTCAGTCAGAGCCTGGCCATTGGTCCCTGTCCCACCACCTCTGGGTGTAAAGGTTAATGACTGAAATTGTTTATCAATGGCAAGTTTCGCCAACAATTGAACCTCGCTAGTCGAACGTGGATAGACAACAGCTTGAGATTTAAGTTGATAAATACTATTATCTGTTGCCATTGATAAACGTTCAGCATAACTGGTGCCTAAATCTCCGCTAAAACCTCGGTCTTTTAATGTTGTTAAATAGGTTGTTAAATAGGTTGTTAAATAGGTTGTTAAATAGATTGTTATCTGCTGACTGATTTGATCAGCGCGTCCTATACGTGGGATCATTATACTAGTAACTCTTTTTAATTAGTGTTCACTTTGCAATTTATGTACTATCTTTGATTGAGAATACATACCAGACAAAATTTGGCAATTAACATTTTGTAAACAATACAATTTCCATCATCACCCTACTTTTATTATTAGATACAAAAAACATGATTAATCATGTAATAGACAATTGATAATATGCACCCATCATTCTTTATAATCAGGCTAATATATGGAAAAAGCGCAATCCCCTATATATGGAAAAAGCGCAATTCCCTAATGATTTACCTAAATTCATTTTTAGCATAACTGCTATTTTATTGATGATAGCTGCATGTTTTTGGGTATTGAAACCATTCATACTTGGTTTTCTCTGGGCAGGCATGGTGGTTATTGCAACCTGGCCATTATTTAAAAAAATTGAAAGTAAACTATGGCATAAAAATGGCTAGCAAGTATAGCGATGACTCTATTAGTAATATTATTATTTGTTATTCCTTTTGCAATACTAATTGGTAGCCTTATTCAAAACACTGGCCCACTGATTGAATGGGCAAAATCACCAACTGAAATTAGATTACCAGAGCTATTGTGGTTAAAAAACCTACTTTTTGTAGGTAATAAACTCTTTTATGGTTGGCATATATTGGTCGCTAATGGCGGTAATACATTAATTGCTAAACTGCAACCGTATGTTGGAGAAGCAACCAGCTGGTTCTTATCGCAAGCCATTAATGCCAGGCGTTTCGTGTTTCATCTTGTCGTAATGTTACTATTTAGTGCTTTACTCTATTTGCAGGGAGAAAGTGTTATATTAAGTATTCGGCATTTTGCCATTCGCCTGGCAAGTATGCGAGGCGATACCGCGATCCTACTTCCAGGCCAATCAATTCGCGCTGTTGCATTAGGTGTAGTAGTTACCGCATTAATACAAGCGATTACCAGTGGTATTGGTTTAGATTTAGCAGATATTCCTTATGCTGCGATATTAACAATTCTTATCTTTTTATGTTGTGTTGCCCAACTTGGATCATTATTGATTATGGTACCCTCCATAGTATGGTTATTCTGGTCAGGCAATACCAGCTGGGCCATTATTATGATTGTATGGAGCATAATTGTCGCAACAATGGATGGCGTACTACGTCTTATTTTAATAAGAATGGGGGCGAATTTATCAATGATACTTATTTTGATTGGCGTTATTGGTGGAATTTTATCATTTGGCGTAATTGGTCTTTTTATTGGTCTTATTGGTCCAGTTTTTTTAGCTGTCTCACATAATTTACTAACCGCCTGGATGAATGAGGTTGCGAAACCAGCTAAGTTATCAAATAATTTAAGCAAATCTAATTTATATAAGAAAGATCCTTAAATTAAAATGATTGACTTAATTAATATTGTTAATCATTATACTTAAATTATTTGAAATTTGTTGCGCTAAAAATTTTCCAAAACACCGATTAATACCGTACAATTAAATTTCATTAATTTTAACATTAGTATAATTAAATAATAATCTTATATAATTATACTATAAAGTGAAATTTTTATTGAGATAATTCTTAGTGATAAAACCTTAGAGTTATCTTAATATAATGCTTATAGGTTAACCTCTTTATAAATTATTAGTTTCAATATTCCTAGCATTATTATGAAATAATAAATGATCAAACCCACAAAATATTGCTGTGTGTAGTCTTTGCCTGTCAGCCCATGACAGGCTTTTTCTATTGCAAATAGAAATATTATGGGTAAGTACTTTTTTACTGGTTTTAGGTTGGCAGGCATGTTGAAAAATGATGTAAATTTAACCAATTAGCTGATGGCCTGCGCCGATCAATTTGATACCAGTAACTAGCTAAATGTTGTTTCAGATGCAGTGAATAACCAGATAATGGAAATGAATGTAATGATGCGAGTATCCGACTTAATGGTTGATATAATCCCAGTAAAGAATAGGTGGTATCAGTAACTGCCTTACCTTCCATCCATTCTAATAGTAACCAGTCATTATTAGCTCCCAGTACCTTCGGAGCAGCAATAAATTGAGTAAGCTGGTGTAATATTTTACGCTCTTTTTGCCGCTTAATACCTAATAAGCGCTGATCTTTGCCGGCAAAACGGGCAATGAATTTAATATTGGCAGTTGCTTCAGCGTAAAAGCTTCCAGCGCTCACTCCTGATACTGCCTTAATTCGCCACTTATCACTAGTTAGTGCTGGATATTTTTGTAATAACAAGTTAATAAGTGTTTTCTTTTTATTCAATGCGATTTGATCCCGACCAGAGGATCTCACCCGTTTTTGCTGCCATTAGCAGCATTTCAATTTCACTTTGCTGTTGATTGCCCGAAATGAGCGAATAAAGCACATAGTCAGCTTGCACATAACGCGCTAAGCCGATAGCCTTACTCGGCGTAACTAAACTGTCTTCCTGAGATAAGCCGAGTGCTTTACGTGCATTTGCCACCACATCTTGTGGAACTAATTTGAACACATTTTGGTTATTAACCGCCTCAATAATCGCATCGGTTGCTTGCATTGATTGAATTGACATATTGGTATTATTTTTTATTGAATCAATTAATAACACCATGCCTGACTCAACCCCTTGAGCTTGTACCAATTGATGGGCTAAAGGAATCACGGCTGTTGACCAATCTACTGTTTTTACCTTTGGTAGCTGCGGTACAGTATCTGGAGACGTTGGTGTTGTTGGTTGTTCGGTAGGCTCAGTCGGTTCGATTGTAATAACAGGTGCTGGTTTTTTACTCGTTATCGATGAACAACCAACTAATATGAATGTCACAACCATAAGTTGAAAAATACGTCTCATTTACTCTTCTCCTGTTTACCTTTAATTGCAAGGTAAACTGAATAACAAAGGCTGCGCCAAAATACCAATTTAAATTGCTTTATAATTAAATATTAGCCAAAAAATTACTTTTGTCTTTCTAATAACAAATCAACAAAATAACGGTACAAAATTTATCTATCTATCTTTTTGGTTAATAACGGCCCTAAAGGATGACCTCCCACTAAATGCATATGAATATGAAAAACTTCCTGGCCGGAATGTTGGTTACAATTCATAATTAAACGGTAACCATCATCAGCAATGTTTTCCTGCTTAGCAATCTTTGCCGCAACCGTAATCATGTGGCCTAACGTTTGTTCATGCTCAGGTTTTACATCATTGATAGTGGCGATCAAAATATTAGGAATAATTAAAATATGGACCGGAGCCTGTGGTTCAATATCCCTAAACGCCGTCACTAAATCATCTTGATAAACAATATCAGCGGGGATTTCGCGGCGAATAATTTTACTAAAAATTGTTTCTGCTGCCATAATTTCATCCTTTAAATTTTTATGAAGATGCAAGTATCTTAATCACGTTTAATGGTTAAATGAAAAAGATCACAAAAATTTTGTGTAGTAGCTCGCGCAATTTCTTCAATATCTATACCTTTCAATTTGGCTAAAAACTGTGCTACATCTCTTACATATGCGGGTTGATTTTCTTGGCCGCGATGGGGAACAGGCGCCAGGTAAGGAGCATCAGTTTCAATTAAAATACGATCTAAAGGCACCATACGGGCAGCCTGGCGGATCTGTTCGGCATTACGAAATGTCACTATACCGGAAAATGAGATATAAAGCCCTAAATCTAATAATTCTTTAGCCATCTGCTCATCTTCCGTGAAACAATGTAAAACCCCGCCGCAATTAGCCACCTGTTCTTCTTTCAATATCGCTAATGTGTTTTGCTGGGCTGCTCGTGTATGGACAATAAGAGGTTTTTTTAATTGACAACCTATACGAACATGTTGACGAAAAGATGTTTGTTGCAATTTAGCATTTTGACTTTGGTAGTGATAATCCAAACCGGTTTCACCTAACGCAACAACTTCATCGCCTGACGCTAAACGTGCCAACTCATCAAAGTCATTACCTTGATTGAGATCAAGCGGATGTATGCCACAAGAAAAGGCCACATTGTCACGCTGGCCAATCTGTTTTTTCATGTTAATAAAGCCTGGCAGGGTTGTTGCAACAGTCAAAATATATTTTACCTCATTAGCCGCTGCTTTTACGATAACATCATCGATATCTTTATGTTTATTCTTATAATCTAAACAATCGAGATGACAGTGTGAATCCACTAAAAACATAATAAACTCTTTTAATTATGGTGATGAAGTGTGTTTTGCCAGTTGATTAACTGAGATGTCAATCGTAGTTCCTGATTCAATCCCATCACTGACATTAATTGATGGCGACAATTTTGCCATTCAGTAGCGCTCTTCAATAAGATGTCTAGAGAGTTGATGCCAGCCAATTTAGTAATTAATGATGACTGATCTTGATTGAGACAATAATTACCTGCTTGCTGTTGATATTTTACTGCATCCAATAATAGGCTTATCAGCCAGCTGATCCGGCAGACAGCGTCTGGCTGATCCAATTCAGGTAACCAGTTTAAAAGTGTCTTTGTTGATAAATGCTGCATTAATGATTGGCAAAATTGCTTTCTTTTCAGCCAATTATCCGGTTGTAACAGTGTCAAAGCGGCAAGAGGCGCACCTGCATTCAGTTTTATTGCCGTTTCAATATCAACTTGCGCTAACGATATTTTTTGTTTTTGTAACCATGAAATCGCGGTTTTACACTCAGGTACTGAAAGGTAATAATAAAAACATCGACTACGTAACGTGGCTAGCAATAAAGCTGGATCTCGACACTCTAAAAAAAAATAGGTATTGTCTGTCGGCTCTTCTAAAGTTTTCAATAATGCGTTGCTAGCCGCTTCTGTTAGTGCTTCCACTGCAGGAAACCAAATAACTTTGGCACGACCTTGCTGTGCATGGCTAACTAAAAAGTCAGTTAAACAACGAATACTTTCAATACCTATCGTATTTTTACCTTTGTCAGCGGTAATTTTATGCCAGTCAGGATGTGTCCCTGCTAACATCAGTTGACAGCTATGACAGCTATGACAGCTATGACAGGTTTTCATACCCACTGGTTGTTGGCACATCAGCCAGCGGCTAATAGCATAAATGAGTGAATCACTTCCCATTCCAGCATTAGCATGTAATAACAATGCATGATGTCCTTGCTTGTTCTGATGGAAAGCAATTATCTGTCTATAGGCATGATTTAACCATGGATACCAATTCATTCTACTTGCCTTGCGCTACCAACCAATTCGACAATGTGTGGCGAATGGTTTTTTGCACCTCTTCTAGTGATTTGTTAACATCGATTGTGATAATTGTGTCATCTTTCGCAGCTAATTCAAGATAGCGCTGACGGGTTCGTTCAAAAAAGTCCAATGACTCTTTTTCTATCCGATCTAGTTCACCACGATCCCGCGCTCGCTGCAAGCCAAGAGCGGGTTCTATATCAAGATATAGTGTTAGATCAGGTCGAAAATCATCCAATATCGTATTGCGCAATACTTGCATCAGTTCGGCAGAAAGCCCACGTCCTCCACCTTGATATGCTTGTGATGAGAGATCATGGCGATCACCAATCACCGACCTTCCCTTTGCAAGAGCAGGCTTGATAACATTTTCAATTAATTGAATACGCGCGGCATAAAGCATTAGTAACTCCGCTTTATCAGCGACTTTTTCCTCGGCAATACCATGTTTAATTAATTGTCGCAATTTTTCTGCTAACGGCGTTCCTCCCGGCTCACGGGTAAAATCAATCTCAGTTATTCCTACCTTAGCGAGAGTTTCTACAACTGTTTTTATCGCCGTAGTTTTCCCTGCACCTTCGAGACCTTCAATAACTATATAACGACTTTTCATTCATTTTTATCTTTTGTCTGACGATAATGTTTAACGGCTTGATTATGATCATTAATATTGGTAGTAAAAGTATGCCCACCATTACCTGTGGCTACAAAATAAAAATAATGGGTTTCATGAGGATGAGCCGCTGCTTTAATTGAAGCTCTACCTGGCATAGCAATTGGCGAAGGAGGCAACCCAACAATTAAATAAGTGTTATAAGGACTCGGCTTATCTAAGTCACTACGATAAAGAACCCCACGATATTTATCGCCTAAACCATATATAATAGTAGGATCCGTTTGCAACCGCATTTTTTTCTTTAATCGATTAATAAATACCGATGCCACTTTAGTTCTCTCTATATCAATGCCGGTTTCTTTTTCAATAATTGAAGCCATAATTAACATTTGATATGGCGTTTTATACGGCAAATTTGACGCTCGTCCCTGCCATTCATATTCAACAACCGTTAACATTCTCTGATGCGCACGCTTCAATATGTCAATATCATTCATTTCTGCAGTATAATAGTAAGTATCTGGATAAAACCATCCCTCTAGTGAGAGGCCTGGCGGTAATCCTAATTGCTGCGCTAGTTTATCAGCAGACTGATTTTCAATAGTCTGTTTTAAATAAAGCGCTTGATGTAATTCTTTTTTCCAGTCTTCAAAACGAGAGCCTTCAATAAACAGCAAGCTAAATTGCGCTTCTTTACCAGAATAAAACATTGCTAATATTGCCCGCAAAGACATGCCAGGATTTAATCGATAGGTTCCCGCTTTAAATTGCGCCAATTGTGGTTCTAATCTTAGTAACCATTGAAAATTATTCGCCGAATTTATTATTTTCTGCTCTGCTAACAATGATTCTAATCCGGCTCGCCCTGCACCTACTGGCAAAGTAAAAATAGTTGTTTCATGAATATTAATCGCTGTATCAGCGTAATTTTGTATCTGACGGTAAAATGTATAAAGAATACAGCCACTCAATATTAATAAAAAAATGATCAACCACAATATTCTTTTTGCATACTTCATTTAACATTCATTTCCTAATATTACACTATAAAAATTAATCTAATATTAATCACAAAATTAAGTTAACCCCAAAAAATATAGCATAAGAAAATTGAATAATTCACGAGAATAATAGTTCCATAGGGGTTGCTTAGGCTGCGCGTTATAGCTAAGCGACTTAATTTTGATTACACCCCATATTGAGTGCGAAAAAAATACCTGTGTCGCATCCGAGCGCTCTTTTTCATTTAGCAGTGCATTTATGTTCAATTGATTAAGATCTGGCGAATAGGTAGGCAAATATTCCAGCAGGCCCCATCGTGATGACTTGTTGAATCTTTGTTTCTTGTGAAAAGTTGCATTATCCATCAAGTGATTACACTGTTTTTAAGTACTGGGATAAGGACTTGGAACCCATGCATAAAAACATCGTGTTCACATTGATATCAAATAGTGATGAAACAGCGTTGCTAATAAAGTGCCGATAACATTTGTTCTTCTTTAGCTCCCCAGTTCTGATACCAACCACCGTTGACCTAAGGAATAGCCGTCAATCCATGGGGTATCGTGTGAAAACTACCATTAATAAAAACAATATGCTTGCCTTCTTTTCATACTGTTGTTTTGTTGAACGTTTGTCGAGTGTTTCGTCGGCTTCGGATGACGTAGAGTTTTATAGGTCAATCCCATTTTTTTAAGAGCTTGCCAAATGGCCTTTTGACAAACGCCAAAAGGCTCTGCACGCTTTTTTTGGTAAGCATCTGGATATTTTGTTCAACATCTTTTATAGCTGGGCGACTTTAAAATGATTACAAGTAATTACTCTATATCAGTAAATTTATATTGGAGAAATACATATATTTTGTAATCAAAATTAAGACGCTTAGCTATATCAACTCGGATTTATCGATTTTTCGCTGACGCGTAGTCGATCCTTTTGGCTCTATTTGATTAATCCAATGCGATACAGATGCAGAGCCAATCCGAAATTGCTTCGCTGTTTCTCGGATACTCAACCCTTCTTCTTCGATCGTAAATATCACTTTACGTCTAAAATCAATTGAATAGCTCATATAAATAATGTCATCAAAATTAAGTCGCTTAGCTATATGACCTTGAATATGACTATAGACATTGCTCCTGGAATATCTCTTTATCAGCGGTTGAATATGTGATTCAACTTGGATGGTAATATTCGGCTTTCACCACTTAGTAATCCCAATTTTGATTTAGCTGAAGAAGTGGAGTGCTTTGAAGAAACATTCTGCGATCTCAGACCCTATATCGAACAATTAGAACGTGCGCGAGCCTCTCAGCCAGCAGCAGGAAGTGAATTTTTATCGTTAAATAGCGAAGAAAATAGTATAAATTCTACTCTCAATGTTGATGAGTTTGATAGGTTGCTAGCACAAAGAGAGCAAGAAGACTTTGAAGAAGCCAATCTTCTTGCCATAAGAGCAGCCGAATATCGGGCAACTTTAAGGGAAAATTCAGCGCTTACTGTCAATGATGAAGCTGAAATGCCAAATGAAAGCATTTCTTTAGTTAGAGCGCCAATTGAAGATGATGATGATCCATCAATTAACTGATCAATAGACAAATAATTAAGAGAAAAACTCACAGTGATGTAGCGGCTAGATCAATGATAAAATTCGTTTATTTACTAACCCAGTATTATAAATAATGTAATTTACGATGTTATTTAATATTAATTATGTAATTGCTGGTCGTGACAATATTTAATAATAGCCATAGCCAGGAGTCTGTTATGGCTGCTTAATTTTTAACACTTTTTCAAATCATATCCAATAAATTATGGCAACAAATTTTGTTCGACAAATTGCCAGTTAACCAGCGACCAAAAGTTTGTCAAGTATTCTGCTCGTGAATTACGATAATCAATGTAGTAAGCATGCTCCCATATATCAACAGTCAGTAATGGTTTATCATCACCGCTGACTGGTGTTGCGGCATTAGAAGTATTGACGATGGAAAGCTTTCCATTTGCCTGTTTGACTAACCATGTCCAGCCGGAACCAAAATTTTTGATCGCCGCATCGGTAAGCTGCTGCTTAAATTTTTCAAAATCGGCAAAATGTTGATTAATGACCTCAGCTATTTTACCTGTTGGTTCGCCACCAGCGTTAGGCGCTAAGCAGTGCCAATAAAAGGTATGGTTCCAGACTTGGGCGGCATTATTAAATATGCTGCCTTGGGCGGTTGTTATAATTTCTTCTAATGATTTACCCTCAAAGTTAGTCCCTTTAATTAAATTATTTAGATTGTTGACATAAGTGCTATGGTGTTTGCCATAATGGTATTCTAACGTTTGTTGAGAAATATGGGGCTCTAAAGCATTTTTAGCATAAGGTAATGGTGGTAATTGGAAAGACATTGCAGACTCCTTTTTTATTCGTATCGCGATTCGTATCGTGCAACCAGTTGATAAATAAAAAATATAAACATATTGGAATTATCATTTTTTATATAGATAACTTAATAATTATGTTAATCAATTTTTATTAAATACGATTGGAATATAATAAAGATAGCAGCAAAGGGTTATCAAGTATTGATAGAAAATGGTATTCTATATCAATGTTATGTTCGCGTAGTGCAAAATAATAGATTTAGTTTTTAAGGAAGTAACAATGACGACAATAGAAAAAATTAAACGCCAGGTAAAAGAAAATCCAATTCTTTTATACATGAAAGGTTCACCTAAATTTCCAAGCTGTGGTTTCTCTGCCGAGGCGGTTCAAGCTCTTTCTGCTTGTGGTGAACGTTTTGCTTATGTAGATATTTTGCAAAACCCTGATATTCGTAGTGAGTTACCTAAGTATGCAAACTGGCCAACATTTCCTCAGTTATGGGTTGATGGTGAGTTAATTGGTGGTTGCGATATCATTATTGAAATGTATCAGCAGGGTAAATTACAACAATTGATCACCGCCACTGCTGATAAATATCGCACTTCAGAACAGCCAGGCACTGAATAGCTAAATAATCCTTATAAAATAAATAGTTAATTATAAGGCAGTAAAATTATGCCTTACCACTGCCTTCGATTATTAATCGGTTATTAATGGCCAGCCACCTAATTTTTTCCATTTATTGACGATTTCACAAAACAGTAATGCCGTTCTATCGGTGTCGTAAAGAGCGCCATGTGCCTGTTTACCATCAAAAGGGATCCCTGCGGTATAACAAGCTTTAGCTAAAATTGTTTGACCAAAAACCAGCCCGCTGAGGGTTGCGGTATCGAAAATCGCAAAAGGGTGGAACGGATTAGGTTTTAGATTTGCTCGTTGAGCGGCAGCCATAATAAAACTATGATCAAAATTGGCATTGTGGGCAACAATAATTGCCCGATTGCAATCATTATTTTTAATGCCTTTTCTAACCATCTTAAAAATTGCATGTAAAGCGGTATACTCATCGACAGCGTTACGTAAAGGATTAGTTGGGTCGATGCCAGTGAAAGCCAGTGCAGTTGCTTCTACATTTGCTCCTGCAAAAGGTTCAACATGGAAATGGAGTTTTTCATCAATCTCTAACCAACCCCATTGATCCATTTTTAGCGTGATAGCCGCAACTTCTAATAGCGCATTTTGTTGTGCATTAAACCCACCAGTTTCTACATCGATAACGACAGGATAATAACCTCGAAAACGCTTTTCCAGCGTGTTAACACCATTTTTTTTATTAGACATTTGCTTAAGACTTTATACTTGAGAATAAAGATATTATGCCAAATTTTGGCTAAAATGCATAAAATTGGCTTAAGTATAGAAAATCTATGGATAGATGCTCGATCAATGACGAAAAGCGTCAGTTACCTAAAGCATTACTGGTATTTTTATTTTCAATCAATTCAATTTGATAGCCATCAGGATCTTTCACAAATCCAATAATTGTTGAGCCACCTTTTATGGTGCCTGCTTCGCGCGTCACCTTGCCGCCTGCTCGCCTTATGCTACTACAGGTATCTGGAACGTTATCAACACGTAATGCAATGTAACCAAAGGCTGTACCCATCTGGTAATGCTCAAGACCCCAATTATAGGTTAATTCGATTACGGCATCTTTACTTTCATCATCAAAGCCGACGAAGGTGAGGGAGTATTTGTAGATAGGATTTTCACTTGTACGTAATAGACGCATACCTAATATTTCAGTATAAAAATGAATTGAGCGTTGCAGATCGCCAACCCGTAACATGGTATGAAGTAAGCGCATATAAGCCTCTTTTTAAGTTTAAAAACTATTCATTACTGATATTAATATAACGTGAACCTGACTATTATTTAAATTTTATATAGTTGGTTTATTAATTAAAATTTACAATATAATTGATTGCGTTACTTTAGTCTCAACTGTTGATGGCTTGAAAATATCGTTCAGTTAACTTTATAGTAGCTATTTAATTATAACTAATCACTGATATTGTTATAAGCTATTTGTTATTATAATATTGTAATCTGAACAGATATTTTTCATTTACAAGTTATGCATTAGTAATGCATAAAAATTGCTTTTTTATTATTGATAATGGTCAATATATTAATTTATTACCTTGCTATAATTTTTATTTTTAAATTATTTTTTGACTTGTTAGCTTATTTTATTTGGTATTATTTATTTAAGATATAATGTTGTTTTATTAGTTTTTTCAACTTTCAGGCAATTTATTAAAAATCAATATAGACTTAGTAGCTAAGTATAGCTGAATAAATACTTTTAAGCATATTTACAATAACTTGTTTTATAATAATTTTTATTTTTATTGTCTATTTTTGAAAATTAAAAAATATTAATATAAAAACATATAGAATAGAATTTATATGAAGGCTATTGTTATAATGATATTTAACTAATAGCCTTTTTTATATAGTAAATAAGTGGGTAATGATTAGAAAACTAATTAAGTCAATTTAATATACTAATAATGAAATATAAGTTTATATATTATTATTCTAAATATAAATTTAAATCTTTACCCATTTCTATATTAATATCTTAGTGAATAGAAATGGATATATGTTTCTGGGATATTAATTGGCAATTTAATAATTATAGATGTAGATGGTATTTTATTTTTAAGGAGGAACAATTGGAATCAAAAATAGGAACTGATCTTGCGCGTTTAGTTCGAGTCTGGCGGGCATTGACTGATCATCGTCTGAAACCATTAAAGCTCACCCAAAATCATTGGGTAACCTTATATAACATTAGCCAGTTACGACCTGATCAATCACAAATTCAATTGGCTAAAGCAATAGGTATTGAAAAACCGTCGCTAGTTATAGCTGGGCGACTTTAAAATGATTACAAGTAATTACTCTATATTAGTAAATTTGTATTGGATAAAAACATATATTTTGTAATCAAAATTAAGACGCTTAGCTATAGAATACTCGATCAATTAGAAGAAAAGAAATTGATCACGCGTCACAGCTGTGTCAACGACAGATGAGCAAAAAGAATTAAATTAACAGAAAAATCGATGCCATTTATTAAACAAGTTGATGATGTGATTGAAAAAACCTGAAAAGAGATATTAGGAGCTATTACAGATGATGAATTAAATACACTTTATTCATTGATATTAAAACTCGAGAAAAATATTATTCGGTTACATAATCATTCGTAATAAATGATAGCGGAATAAAAAAAGAAAAAATGGTGTTATAATATAATGCATACGCGGCTAATTATCTAAACCTAGTCGCGTATGCTATTTAAGTTGAATTAACGAGGTGAAACAGTAATGTTATTTCCACTACCTATGATAGATACACGCTGGCCATTACGGAAGCTGTTTGGATCACCTTTTTGCAGCACAGAGATGACTCGCCCATTATCCAACCTGATTTCCAGTTGAACGCCTTTTTTTTTGTTAAGCGCCCCTTGAACATTTTGACCGGCAACACCACCGGCGATCGCACTGGCTGCCGTTGCAAGGGTTTTTCCTGTGCCGCCGCCAACCGTATTACCCAATAACCCACCCAGAACAGCACCACCCAGTGCTCCTATGATGTTTTCGTCACCACCGGCCTGAATATTAACCGGGGTTATGCGAGTAAGGGTACCATAGGTGACAGTTTGTACTTGTTTAGCTTGAGATGCGGTATAAGTGTCCCCAGAAAGACTACCTGTATTTATACAGCCAGATAACGCTGTTATTGTAAAAATACCGACGAGAACTTGCTTTAACATGATTACTCCTTTTGGAAATCTGATTTACAGTGTAATAATAATCATGCATACAAAAATATCATAATTTATTGTATATAAACGAACTGTATAATTAGAAAAATAGTAAAATTAATTTACTTTCTACAATCTAAATATAGTCTAAATATTAATAATTTTTTCTTAAAGTAATAAATTCAGTTTAATTAATTTTAATTTAAATATTTTTATACTGTTGCTTTTTTATTTTATTTCAATGAGTTAAATTTTTGAAGTGAAAAACTATGCCAATAAGTATATTGAATGACTAAAACGAAGTATAGATAAAATAATCAGAGGTCAAACATGAAAGCAGGTCGCTATATAGGAGTGATGTCAGGTACCAGTCTTGATAGGGTTGATGTTGTTTTGCCTGAGATTGATGACAAAAATGTGATTCAGCTAGGTGCGATTTCCTTTCCTTTTCCCATTGAATTAAAAAATCAAGTCTTGTCTATATGTCAATGTCAGGCGGTCACTTTAGCAACAATAGGTGAAATTGATTATCAGCTCGGCTCGTTATATGGTGAAGCGATCAATATAGTTAAGCGACTTAATTTTGATTACACCATATTGAGTGCGAACAAAATATCTGTGTCGCATCCGAGCGCTCTTTTTTTACATTTAGCTTATGCCCATTTATCTTCAATTGGATTAAGATCTGGCGAATAGGTAGGCAAATATTCCACCATATGCCCCGCATCGATGATGACTTGTTGAATATTCTGTTTCTTTTGAAAAGTTGCATTATCCATCATGATTACACTGTTTTTAGGAAGTACTGGGATAAGGACTTGGGTGACCCATGCATAGAAAACATCGCTGTTAATATTGATATCAAATAATCCGATAGCAAACAGCGTTGTGCCCAATAAAGCGCCGATAACATTTGTTCTTCCTTTAGCTCCCCAGTTCTTGAGACCAACACACCGTTGACCTTTCGGGGAATAGCCGTGAGTCCGCGGGGTATCGTGTGAAAAACCACTTTCATCAATAAAAACAATATGCTTGCCTTCTTTTTCATACTGTTTTTTTGTTGAAACGTTTGTCGAGTGTTTTCGTCGGCTTTCGGATGACGTAGAGTTTTTTTATAGGTCAATCCCATTTTTTTAAGAGCTTGCCAAATGGCCTTCTGACAAACGCCAAAACGCTCTGCACGCTCTTTTTGGTAAGCATCTGGATATTGTTCAACATCTTTTATCAACTCGGATTTATCGATTTTTCGCTGACGCGTAGTCGATGCTTTTGGGTCGATTTGATTAATCCAACGCGATACAGATGCGGAGCCAATCCGAAATTGCTTCGCTGTTTCTCGGATACTCAACCCTTTTTCTTCCATCGTAAATATCACTTTACGTCTAAAATCTATTGAATAGCTCATATAAATAATGTCATCAAAATTAAGTCGCTTAGCTATAACCTATTAAAACAGAAATTATTATCGGCCACAGATATTACCGCGATAGGGTGCCATGGGCAAACAGTTTGCCACCAACCTACTGGTCAACGGCCTTTTACTCTGCAATTAGGCGATAATAATAGAGTTATTGCGTTAAGAAACATGACCGTAGTAGGCGATTTTCGTCGTAGAGATATGGTGTATGGTGGGCAAGGTGCACCTTTAGTACTGCTTTTCATCATAATTTACTTAGTCATCCTGATCAAAATCGTATTATTTTAAATATAGGTGGCATCGCTAATCTCACTACTTTATTTGGGAATTCAATAATTAAAGGCTATGATACCGGACCTGGAAATATGCTGTTGGATATCTGGGCCAATCAACATTTAAATAAACTTTATGATAATAACGGTGATTGGCTGCGCTCAGGGCGGGTTAATAAGTCGCTGCTGACTGAAATGCTAGCGGATCCCTATTTCAAGCGGCCAGCGCCCAAAAGTACGGGTAGAGAATATTTCAATTCTGCTTGGTTACAAAAATATCTGACATCGTACTTAAATTTATCAACCTAGGATGTACAGGCCACTTTGGCAGAATTAACCATCCGTTTAATCGTTGATCAGGTTTTGCTTCATGACAAAGCGGATTGTTTGTTGGTTTGTGGTGGAGGAGCTAAAAATAGCTATCTTATGGCAAGGTTAAGCGAATTGTTAACCAATATTGTGGTGGCGCATCAACAGATATAGCTAAGCGTCTTAATTTTGATTACAAAAATATATGTTTTTCTCCAATATAAATTTACTGATATAGAGTAATTACTTGTAATCATTTTAAAGTCGCCTAGCTATAAATATGGTTTGAGTGGAAATAATGTCGAAGCTTTGGCTTTTTCTTGGCTAGCGGCTCTTACCTTATCGGGTTTGCCTGGCAATTTACCCTCTGTTACTGGCGCTAATCACAAAACAGTATTAGGCGCAATTTATCCGGCCAATAGTGAATAACATGATATCTATCGTAACAAGACAGAGGAAAAAAATGGTAGAAAAAATTCACTTGGATATTCCTAGTTTAAGACGGGAATATACCCAAGGTGCTTTAAGACGTAAGGATTTAACCGACGACCAGCCATTAGTATTGTTTGACCGTTGGTTAAAGCAGGCTTATGAAGCAAAATTAGCCAATCCAACAACCATGTCTGTTGCAACCGTAGACAGCGATAGACAACCATACCAACGCATTGTATTACTTAAACATTATGATAAAAATGGACTGATATTTTATACCAATTTATCTAGTCGTAAGGCACAACATATCGCTCATAACAATAAAGTCAGTTTGCTATTTCCCTGGTATCAGTTAGAGCGTCAGGTTTGCTTCTTAGGTGAAGCAGAAAAACTCACTCTACTTGAGGTAATAAAATATTTTCATAGTCGACCAAAAGATAGTCAAATAGCGGCAAGGGCTTCACAACAATCAGCAAAAATTTTTGCTAGAAGTCTATTGGAAAATAAATTTTTTAAATTAAAACAAAAATTTAAAAATGGTGAAATTCGCTTACTTAGTTTTTGGGGCGGCTATTGCGTCAGATTTAACAGTGTTGAATTTTGGCAAGGTGGCACTAAACGGCTACATGATCGATTTTTGTATCAATGGCAACATGATCATTGGCAAATGGATCGCTTGGCGCCATAAATGGAAAAAATGATTTTTAACTGGCACTTATATGACTCGCGTTTCATTCTATTGCGCTTATTTATATTATATTTATCCACAAAATCGACGAAATAAAAAATTGATGGAGTTATTGATGGTTAGCAAGAACCTAATTGAACGATTGCAAGAGCGGGGTTTAATAGCTCAGCTGACGGATGAAAAGGCATTAATAGAGAAACTATCCCAGGGATCAGTAGCGCTCTATTGTGGATTTGATCCAACCGCTGATAGCTTGCACTTAGGGCATTTGGTTCCTTTACTATGTTTAAAGCGTTTCCAGCAAATGGGACATCAACCAGTATCTTTAGTGGGTGGGGCGACAGGTTTAATTGGCGATCCAAGTTTTAAAGCCACTGAACGTAAATTAAATACCAATGAAACAGTGCAGCAATGGGTAGAAAAAATTCGTCAACAGGTTTCGCCATTTCTTGATTTTGATTGTGGTAAAAATAGTGCCAAGGTAGTTAATAACTATGATTGGTTTTGTCAAATGGATGTCTTGACTTTCTTGCGCGATATCGGTAAACATTTTTCTGTTAATCAAATGATCAATAAAGAAGCTGTTAAACAACGACTTGAGCGCGATGATGCCGGCATCTCTTTTACTGAGTTCTCCTATAATTTGCTTCAGTCTTATGATTTTGCCAACCTTTGTCACCAACATAATGTTGAATTACAGATAGGCGGCTCTGATCAATGGGGCAATATTACTTCAGGCATTGATCTCACTCGACGTTTACATCAAAAACAGGTTTTTGGTTTGACGGTGCCGTTAATTACTAAATCTGATGGAACTAAATTTGCCAAGACCGAAGCGGGGACGGTTTGGTTAGATCCGCAAAAAACCAGCCCATATAAGTTTTATCAATTTTGGGTTAATACTGCTGATGCGGATGTGTACCGTTTTCTTAAGTTTTTTACCTTTATGCCAATTGAAGAAATTGACGCCTTGCAAAGTGAGGATCAAAACAGTGGTAAAGCCCCACGAGCACAGTATGTATTAGCGGAGCAAGTTACCCAGTTAGCACATGGCGATGAGGGCTTACAGGCTGCCAAGCGGATCACCGAAAGCTTATTTTCCGATAGGATTACTGCATTAACTGCAGCTGATTTTGCTCAGTTGGCGCAAGATGGCATGCCTATGATCAAATTAAATTCAGGGGCAGATTTACAGCAGGCATTAGTCGAGGCGAAATTGGTCCCGTCACGTGGTCAGGCAAGAACGATGATAAGCTCAAATGCGGTCGCAATTAATGGTAAGAAATGTATTGATGCTGAATATGTTTTTACTGCGGAAGATTGTCTATTTGGCCGTTATTCTTTGATCAGGCGTGGTAAAAAACATTACTGCTTAGTTAATTGGCAATAATGGGGCATAGTAGGGTAAATTTAATCACTATAAGTTTTGTCTAACATAGCGATTAACTTATTGGTATTTATTAGATTAATTACTAATGTGCTAATTGCTTGTTTAGAAAGTAACGACTTTGTTTTGTAACAGCGAATATTATTAAAAATAAAATGAGTTATATATGAAAAGTGTTCTATCAATTCAGTCGCATGTTGTTTTTGGCCATGCGGGTAATAGTGCCACGGTTTTTCCCATGCAACGGATGGGAATTGATGTCTGGCCCCTGAATACGGTGCAATTTTCTAATCATACACAATATCCACAATGGACAGGTAGTGTTATGCCGCTTGAACATTTAACAGATATTGTTAACGGAATTGCTAAGATCCACCAATTAGAACATTGTGATGCGGTTCTGACGGGTTATATTGGTTCTGCCGAACAAGGTAAAGCGATTGTTGATATTGTTAAACAGATAAAAATAAGTAATCCTGCTGCTTGCTATTTCTGTGATCCGGTAATGGGACATGCTGAAAAAGGCTGTATTGTTGCCCCGGGTGTGGCTGAGTTTTTATGTCATGAAGCTTTACCTATCTGCGACATAATGGCGCCTAACCTATTAGAGCTAGAAACATTAGTTGGAAAATCAATTACTAATGTTGAACAAGCGCAATTAGCAGCGAGAGAATTGTGTCAACAAGGCCCCCAAACGGTTTTAGTAAAACATCTCAGTCGTGCCGGTTATCATGCCGACTGTTTTGAAATGCTATTAGTGACCAAAGCGCATTGCTGGCATATCAGTCGGCCACTTATTGATTTTGGTAAACAGCAGCCGGTTGGGGTTGGCGATCTCACCAGCGGCTTAATGTTGGTCAATTTATTAAACGGTAAATTGTTATCTAGTGCATTAGAGCATGTAGCGGCAGCGGTTTATGAAATGGTGTTAAAGACGAAATCAATGGATAAATATGAATTACAACTGGTTGCTGCGCAAGATAAAATGGTAAATCCAGCTTATCACTTTAAAGCGGTACAGCTTGATTAATCATTTTATCGCAGGACATTGCTCTTCAAGCTAAATCAAAACTGAAGAGCAACAAACAAGGCTAAAATCAGATTAAACCTTCTGTAGTTAATGCTTCCTGTACACTTTTAGGTTGGCTAATTTTTTCTTCAACATACTGTGTTAGATGTTGATATTGGCTGAGGTCAATATTAACTAACGTAGCCCAATGATAAATAGTAAATAAATAAGCATCAGCGATAGTAAAATGTTCATCGCTGATAAATTTACGCTTAACCAACAAATTTTCCATATAGCTAAATTTAGTGATCAAGCATTTTATCACAATCTTACGGTATTTATCCGGTCTTAAAGGTGAAAATAGCGGACTAAAACCTTTATGTAATTCTGTTGCAATGTAATTAACCAATTCGAGCTGATGATAACGTTGCAAGCTGGCCATTGGCGCGATTAATTTATCATTTGAGTCAGCGGCTTGATCGGCAATATATTGCAAAATAACTGCATTTTCAGTCAAAATATCATGGTTATCTATAGCTAAGCGTCTTAATTTTGATTACAAAAATATATGTTTTTCTCCAATATAAATTTACTGATATAGAGTAATTACTTGTAATCATTTTAAAGTCGCCTAGCTATAACTGTAATACCGGTACCTGGCCTTTAGGATTAATTGTATACAAATCAACGTCTTTTTTGGTACATTTTTTCTTTAGATCAACCCGTTCAATACTAAAATCTAAGCCGGTTTCACTTATAATACAATATGTGGGGCAAGTGAACAAGCGCCGGCAGAATAGTAGAATTTCATGGTGACCTTCCTTTGGATTCGATCCGGTTTATTGCGGTTAAAGTAACAGCATAGCAGCTACCAAAGATTTTATGGATTTATTTTTAGTCAGGCTAGAGATAGCAAGAGAAAACAGGCAAAAGGAAAAGCTGCCAGTAGCTACAGCTTTTAGAAAAATAATGCATGCTTAGCTTTCGCTGGTAAGATCCTTAACTTGTTTGGTTGGACCATTTTTTTGCACTGAAGCGATCCCTTTTTGTACTGCGGCTTTGGTTTTATACATCTCACTAGTGGCAATAACTTTATGATTAGCGCCTTTTAAGACAAAGTAGTATGGTTGCTCAGTATAGCTAAGCGACTTAATTTTGATACACCATATTAAGCGCGAAAAAAATATCTGTGTCGCATCCGAGCGTTCTTTTTTTTGCATTTAGCTTGTGCCCATTTATGTTCAATTGGATTAAGATCTGGCGAATAGGTAGGCAAATATTTCACCATATGCCCCGCATCGATGATGACTTGTTGAATACTTTGTTTCTTGTGAAAAGTTGCATTATCCATCATGATTACACTGTTTTTAGAAAGTACTGGGATAAGGACTTGGGTGACCCATGCATAGAAAACATCGCTGTTAATATTGATATCAAATAATCCGATAGCAAACAGCGTTTTGCCCAATAAAGCGCCGATAACATTTGTTCTTCCTTTAGCTCCCCAGTTCTTGAGACCAACACACCGTTGACCTTTCGGGGAATAGCCGTGAGTCCGCGGGGTATCGTGTGAAAAACCACTTTCATCAATAAAAACAATATGCTTTCCTTCTTTTTCATACTGTTGTTTTTTTGTTGAAACGTTTGTCGAGTGTTTTCGTCGGCTTTCGGATGACGTAGAGTTTTTTTATAGGTCAATCCCATTTTTTAAGAGCTTGCCAAATGGCCTTCTGACAAACGCCAAAACGCTCTGCACGCTCTTTTTGGTAAGCATCTGGATATTGTTCAACATCTTTTATCAACTCGGATTTATCGATTTTTCGATGACGCGTAGTCGATGCTTTTGGCTCTATTTGATTAATCCAACGCGATACAGATGCAGAGCGAATCCAAAATCGCTTCGCTGTTTCTCGGATACTCAACCCTTCTTTGATCGTAAATATCACTTTACGTCTAAAATCAATTGAATAGCTCATATAAATAATGTCATCAAAATTAAGTCGCTTAGCTATACTTTTAATACTTTTTTTGATTTCATAGTAACTCATGCGTGCTCCTATTGAAAAGAATACTAATAACTTATTGAATATGGATGACATTTTTATAACCTTAACACCCTAGAGTATATTGATTTAACCATCTCTAAACATGGAAGTAATTTGAAAATTTGTCAAATTTATAGGCAGTTAGATTAAATTAATGTCATCTATTATTTAAATGAAAACTATATATATTCTTTTATATAATACAAAAATATTTATTATATTATTTAATGGCTGATTAAATATAACTGATTCTTATATAAACATGGTTTACATTATTAATATTTGAACGTAATTTTATATTTATTTTCACTGGCAAATTTTATAATGGTTATTGGGAATTATCAAAATAATAAGGGAACAAAATGGTTTTTTATAAAAAATATTGCACCAGTTCAGTTAATTAAATTTACAGCACTAAATTCCAATATGGATGTCATGGCTATTAATCCAGAACACGTTTGCATAAAAATTTTGGATATTAAAAATAGTCATCAAAATATTACAAATAATGTAAAATCTAATCATTTTGCATTAACGAGCGAACAAAACACGGTTTCAATTAAGCCTAATGTTTCTGGTTTTCTTCACAGCTATTTAGCTGATGTTTATATTACTATAAAGAATGCAAACAATCCATTAGAGCAAAATAATTTAGCTAATTTAACAGCCGCTAATAACCAACTTCATTATGCTGATAATGACATAGTAAAGTTTACCAATCAAAATGACGGTGTAAAAGTGGAGCCTACTTATGCAGCTCGTTATGAGAGTGTTGAAAAACAACAATATGCTAGTAATGACGTTTACTATGATGCAGAAGGATATTCTATTGTAGGACAAGAGAAACATATCTATGAAAAAATCAGCGATTATGCTTTAGAAGAAGGAGAACAAATTGATAACAAAATTTACTATGATGCGTTTAGAAAAAATGAAGAGCATATTTATGAAACAATTTCTGATTATGTTTTAGAAAAAAGAGAAAAAATGGAAAACGAAACTTACTATGATGGGTTTGGAAAAATTAAGTCGCTTAGCTATAAATGCCAAAAAAAGAGCGCTCGGATGCGACACAGATATTTTTTTCGCACTCAATATGGTGTAATCAAAATTAAGTCGCTTAGCTATATTTATGAAACAATTTCTGATTATGTTAGTGATAAAACATCGAGCTATTTAAATAGCAATAAAGAGACGAATGTAGAAAATGGTCTGACTAGCTTGGAAAAATCTGTTGCAATTAACATGGTACGAAATGAAATAACGCGATTCGCAGAACAAACATTCGCTCTAGCTAAATCTTTTATTTCGCGTCTTCCCAGCTCTATATGGAATGCTGTGTCTGGTTCAAAAAATGAATCAAAGATAGTACCGCCAGCTGAGTTAGTCGCTTGTGCTATGCGTGAAAATATAACAGAAATTTGTGATAGATTTAATGAATGTATAGAGAAGAAAATAATCTCAGGTGCATTCAGGCAACAACCAGGCTCAGAGTATAGCCTGACTGATAATAAAAAATTGGTACATACATTTAATAAATATAGCCGTCAGCACGATCACATTGAATTATCATTTTTGATAAAGGCCTATATTGGGAGTAATTTTCCTAAAATTGAATTATCAGAATTAACTAATATAGGCTTTTCAACTAATAAATTTAATCAGTTGTTAGATAAAAATTGGCAGACTTCATGTTGAAATATCCTGCAAAACAACATTTGCCAACTGTCTTGACGACAATAGCAAACACATTGCGTTTAGCTACTGGTGAAAATAAGATTGATGGATTAACAACATAAAGTATTGTTATTTCAATGCTACCCTCGTTTGTCGATATTATGTATATCGTAACACATAAAGAGGAAGCTAATCAGATTAACGATTTAATTCCAAATTATCTTATTGAAAATTATCAATAAGTAAATTAAAAAATCCCGTCTTATAAATAATGTTTTAATAACAGAGTAATTAGTTTTAAAAAGTTTATTTATTGACGGGTTTATAATATTTAGCCAGTAATAATTTCGATATTTTTCATATTAATACTTAAACTTTATCAAACGCAATACTCTTTATTTAATTTAACCAGATATCAACAATTATACAAATTTCACCTTTATTATATAACAAACAATATCATTACAATTTTTAATGTTTTTTATTTTCGTATTGGTTATTAGCATAATTAAATAAATTTATTTTATAAATAGTTATTTATCTACAGATAATATATTTACTGTTTATAAAAAGTCAGATATTTATTTTGTAAATAGTAAATAATATAAAAGCTAAATTTGGTATTGGTGTTATTTAATTATATTTACACTTGTTTGGGAAAATATATAAAATGAATAATGAAGTTAACATGCGTTTAGATAGTTTTTCCAACACCAATAATACTGAAGCATCGACCACTTCACTGTTATCAAGCATTCAAAAAAGCTTTAATAATTTTAAAGATTTAACAATTAGTTTGGTGAACAGTTTGATTGGCGTAAAAAATAGTTCCAGCGAATTTGACTGGAAATCACATGATTCATTCAGTTATTCATCTCAACCGTAAAAATTTCCCGTTGAATTGCGTAGAGTGAGTTCAATATCATCAGAAGGAATGACGTTAACTGGCAAAAATCGCCTGAGTCAGCGCAATCAACTACAGTAAAATCAGAAAGTGCTATTTTAAATGAAAAACCATAGAAAGCTGGCTTTAATATGTTGTACGATGGTTTACTCAAATTGAGTAATTCCAGTTTTTGGCAGAGAAAAATGTCCTCAGCCAGCGATAATGTAGAGCAGAACAAAATAAAAGCAGGTCAAGTTGCTAAAGAGCGTATAGCAGTAGAACAAGCAATGCATGCTAATATCGCAGGAATTTGTGACAAGTTAAATCAATTTATAAAGGACAAAAATGTTGAGGGTATTTTTAGAGGAGAGCCGAATAAAGCAATATACAATAAAGATGATAATAGCAAATTGATTAAGGCATTTCGCAACGAAGCACTTCAATCTGAACCTTATTTCTTTATCATGGATGCTAAAAACCTTTTTAGGTGAATTTTCCCCAACGTCGATAGGAATGAATTAAAAAATATTTTGTCAATCGATAACAGTAATCCAGAAGCATTGCAACAATTAGACAAGGTCTTGGCGCAAGAGGACTTTGATAGTTTAATCAAGGAAAAAATTAATGCTAGCGGCTCAGAACAAAAACAAAATAATCTGCAAGCTTGTTTTGCTTCAATGGCAGAGGCGTTGCGTTTGGTTGACAGTAATCAGGGTATTCAAGGCTTAACAAAATCGAGTATTGTGACATTAATGTTACCTAGGATTATCGATATAACGCCTGAAAATTTTATTAGTTATAACGATCAAAGAGGGATAATTATCGATTTGATGGCAAATTATCTTATTCAGTATCATTAATTTGTCTTGCTTATACAGTAAGCCCGCCGTTAAATTGTGTCATTATCAATCAATAGATTTTGGGGGCTGATTATTGTACTAAGCTTTTAACTCTAGTTCGTTCATAGCAGCAATACTGAAACCACCGTCAACGTGTAAAATTTCACCTGTCATGCCGCCTGATAAATTAGAACAAAGGAAAGCAGCACAATTTCCAACATCTTCCGTTGTTACCGTACGGCCAATGGGGGTTACTGATTCACAATGTGATAGCATTTTACGAAAATCTTTTATGCCCGATGCTGCTAATGTGCGGATTGGACCGGCTGAAATGGCATTAACGCGAATAGCTTCAGGCCCCATTGCGTTAGCCATATAACGAACATTTGCTTCAAGAGAAGCTTTTGCTAATCCCATAATATTATAGTGA
Source organism: Arsenophonus endosymbiont of Bemisia tabaci Q2 (assembly GCF_902713415.1). Lineage (GTDB taxonomy): Bacteria > Pseudomonadota > Gammaproteobacteria > Enterobacterales > Enterobacteriaceae > Arsenophonus. The sequence continues at coordinate 7,365 of NZ_CACTIE010000009.1, read as the reverse complement.
GGGATCGCACGCTCAGCCCCCAAATAACTTAGGGTAACCAGGGCAGAGTGAGGATTTAACATACTTCGACAAGCTTTTGCTAACGCAACAAAGCTATAGGAACTAATATCGTGGGCAATCCGGAAGCCCTCGCGTGTCACTGTATCGACATAATCACCATCAAGTTGATCGGCTGGTGCATAGGCAATTGAATGGACAAAACCATCAAATTTTGGCCATACTTTCGCCAGCTCGGCAAATAAGGTAGTGATACTTTCATCGGAAGCGACATCGCATGGCAAAACAATACTAGAGCCAAAGCTGTTTGCTATCTCTTCTACGCGAGATTTCAGTTTATCACCTTGATAACTGAAAGTCAGTTCAGCCCCTTGTTGGTGCATTGCTTGTGCAATACCGTGAGCAATAGATAGTTTACTAGCTAAACCAGTGATCAGAATGCGCTTGCCGCTCATAAAGCCCATAAGCCGTATCCTTGTAAATTTTTAAATAATAACAATAATATACACGGCATAAATTATCTATTGTAGATGGTATTTATGCATTATTTTTTTGATAAACGGCAGAGAGTTTATCATGACAGAAGAAAATATGTTGTATTATCTCGCTGATCCGAACAGTTTTTGCTGCCTTTATATTAGCTAACATCTTGCCGCCAGGCATCGGCAGATAAAAGTTCACCAAAATGGCTGGCAATTAAGCGTCGGGTGACTTCATGTAAAGGTGAAGCAAGTACTTCGGGGGTATTACCTCTTTCGACGACAACACCATTATCTATTACCAACACTTTATCGCTGATATGCTTTATCATACCTAGATGTTGAGTAACATAAATATAGGAAATACCTTGTTTTTCTTGTAATTCAAGCATTAAATTGATGATTTGGGAACGCATAGTCATATCTAATGACGCCAGTGCTTCATCGGCAATAATAATCTCTGGTTCCAGGATCAACGCTCTTGCCAGCGCTACTCGCTGTTTTTGACCCGCTGCTAACATATGCGGATAATAGCCAGCGTGATCCGGTAATAGCCCAACTTGACGAAGAGTCTGTTCTATACGTTCTTCCCGTTCATGAAAGGAAAGTGAAGTATTTAGAATTAAAGGGATCTCAAGAATTTGCCCAATACGCTGCCTGGGGGTTAACGAAGTACTTGGATCCTGAAATATCATGCGTATGCGTTGACTGCGATAACTATAATCGCCAAAGTTAAGTTGATGACCATTAATAAAGATTTCACCACCACTAGGTTCAATAACACCCGATAACATGCGGGCCAGGGTTGATTTACCTGAACCGTTAGCACCAATAATAGCCAAGGTTTCACCAGCTCTTAAGGTAAAACTTAACGGTTTTACTGCTTCTAATAGTTGAGTTTGAAATAACCCGGTGCGATAACGAAAGGTTTTAGTCAGATTTTTGATTGCCAGTAACGGTGTTTTCATGATGTTTCCTCCATATTAAGAGGAAAATGACATGCAAAGGCCCGATTTTTTATGCTGCGTAGCGGCGGTGTGATAATGCACGTTTTTTGTGCATATGGACAACGAGGGCCAAGACGGCAACCGATTGGTAGGTGCTCTAAAGAAGGGATCGCCCCAGGTAGGGTATTTAGTCGACTTTTATGCGGAAGCGGGCTGCCAAAATTCGGTACAGCACGGATTAATGCTTGTGTATAAGGATGATGGGGGCGGACCAGTAACTCTTCAGGGGTTGCACTTTCAACGGTTTGGCCACAATAGAGTACGCTAATCCGATCAACGAGTTTGCTCATCATTTGCATATCATGACTAATTAGTAAAATTGTCATGTTATTGTTTTGGTTTAATTTATCAAGCAGGCGAAATATTTGTGCTTGAGTTGTCGATTCCATTGCATTGGTGGGTTCATCGGCAATCAATAATCGTGGTTGATTTGCTAACGCAATGGCTATCATCACTTTCTGACATTCACCTTCAGTAAGTTCATAAGGATAGCTGTACATAATATCATCGTGATCTTTAATTCCGACGCGATGGAGTAATTCAATTGCGCGTCGCCTACGCCAACTAAATCGGTGCCACCAACGATCTTTAAAAGTCCATTGTGGTATTGATTGGATAAGTTGTTTACCAATATTTTCAGCTGGATCTAAGCAAGACTGGGGTTCTTGAAAAATCATCGAAATATTATGGCCCATCACGCTACGTCGTTGGCGTGCGGTGAGCTTTAACAGATCAATATCAAGAAAATAAAAACGATCGGCAGTCATTTTTAAGTTATCTTTAGTAACGCCACAAATAGCCTTAGCAATCAAACTTTTACCTGAACCAGACTCGCCAGCTAAGCCACGAATTTCGCCTTCATTGAGCTGTAAAGAAACATTATCGACCGCTTTCACTGGTCCTTTGGCGGTCATAAATTCAATAGTGAGGTTACGGATATTTAATAATGGCATTATTCGACCTCAGCATTAATGGCGCGATGTAAGCCATCACCAAGTAAGTTAACAAATAAAACGCTGATCATAATGGCTGCACCAGGAAGAAAAAGTGTCCATGGTGCTACATAAATCAATTCTAAACTATCACCGAGCATAGTGCCCCATTCAGCAGTCGGTAATCTGGCGCCTAAATCAAGAAAGCCTAACGCAGCCATATCCAGAATGGCCATAGAGAGAGTGCGAGTAATTTCTGTTACCAAGATAGGTGTGATATTGGGTAATACGGTATACCAAAGGATATAAAAGTTTGAAGCACCGTCAAGTCGAGCGGCAAGAACATATTCGGTATCTAATTCATCGCGAACAGCGCTGTAAATTGTTCTAACAATTCTTGGTAATAAGGCTAACCAAATTGCTATCATAGCCTTTTCAAGGCTTGAACCGGCAAAAGCGACAATAATAATCGCCAGGAGTAGCGAGGGAATTGATAACAGCGTATCTAACACATGATTTAAAATAGCTGATTTTAACCCATGGGTAATGCCGGCTAAACAACCTAATATTAATCCGACCAGCATTGTGCTAATGGTGATCACAAGTGCAGAGCCAAAGGTAGATCCTGTACCTATAAGTAATCGACTTAAAATATCACGACCAAGATCATCAGTACCCAAAAAAAATGCCACATTACCATAATGCGAACAGGATGGAGGTAGTAGCTGGTAGCCAAAAAATTGTTGGTTAATGGTATAGGGGGCTAAGTAGCTGCCAAATAAAGTCAAAACCAGGAGAAAAACAATACCATAAAATCCAGTCATTGCTAGAATATCATTAGAGAAAAATCGCCAGACAACCCGGATAGGGGATGGCATCTTTTGTTCACGATAAAAATTATCTGAAGACATACCCATCCTTATATTTAGAAGGGTTCATCATAGCGCCTAAAATATCTGATATGACATTAACGAAAATAACTAAAGTACCAATAATCATTACGCCGGCAGAAATTGCTGAGTAATCATTTTGTCGAATGGCTGTGACTAACCAACGCGCTAAGCCTGGCCAATTAAATACAAGTTCAGTGATCATCTCTAGTGTTATCATAGTAGAAAACTGCAGACCAAGTTTTGGAATAATAGGAGGCAGCGCATTGTGTAAGACATGACGTTTGATAATGGTAATGCGAGAGAGTCCTCTGGTTGCTGCTGCTTTAATATAATTTTCACCCATAACAGCTTCAGTACTATTTTTCATTAAACGTATCATTTCAGAAATTGGCGCAATAGCTAATGTAATAACGGGTAAGATCAAATGCTCTAATAGATTAATAAACATTTGGCTACGATAGATTGAATTCGATAACCACACATCGATCAGGGCAAAACCGGTCACAGGTTCAAGATCGTACAGTAAATTAATTCGGCCAGAGACCGGTAACCAGCCTAATTTCAATGAAAAAAGCAGGATAAATAATAAAGCCAACACAAAAATTGGCATAGAAAAACCGAGTAGGGTAAAAATTTTAATAATGTAATCAATTGGTTTATTGCGCCAGACACCCGCAATAATGCCGGTAGGGATGCCGATTATTAAAGCTAAAATAAACGCTAAAAAGCACAACTCCATAGTGGCAGGAAAAGTGGCATTCAGCTGACTGCTAATCGGTTGACCATTAATACTAGAAAAACCAAAATTCCAATGTAATAAGCCGGTTAAATAAAAAATATAGGCATCCCATAATGATAGTCCACTTAATGGAGCATCAGCAGTCAAATAGTTCAAACTAAAACTAACCAGCGTTAGTAAAAATAAAGTAATAATTAAAAGTAATAACCGCCTTAATACGTAAATAATCACCACGCTGCTCCTTCTTCGTCATTAAAATAGGAGTCAGCCGGTAGTGGGTTTTTAATCGACCCATCACGATAAACCCCGGCAAAAGAGGAGTTACCAAAGGCGCTAATAACTAGCCCTTTGATATCATACCGATAAGCCTGTAAATGTAATGAATAAGCTAGCGGTAATACGGGTAATTCTTTTGCTAGTAATGATTGCGCTTGGTGGTAATAATTAATGCGAGATGAAATACTTTGGCTTACTAGCGCCTTACATAAAAGTTCATCAAAGTAAGGATTACACCATTTACTCAAATTAGCATGTGATTCCTTAGCAGCGCAACTAAGTAGAGGGCGGAAAAAACTATCAGGATCATTACTATCCGTCGACCAACCGTCAAGAATCATGTCATAGTTACGATCACTCAGCTTATTTTCTAATAAATTGCCTTCTACCGGATGAATATTCATCTTAATGCCTACTTTTGCTAAGTCTGCCTGGATAAGCTCGGCAGTTTTTAACGGGCTCGGATTATAGGATTGAGAAATAACGGGAACCCAAATATCTAATTTCATACCCGACAAACCGAGCTCTTCTAGCATTTTTTTGGCTTTTTCAGGATTATAATCTGTCACGTTAATTTGATTATCATAAGCCCATGAAGCTCTAGGTAGAAAAGAAGTTGCTGTTTCAGCGGTGCCATAATAGATAGATTGCATTAATCTTTCATTATTAATTGAATATGCTATGGCTTGTCTAACCTTTAATTGATCAAGCGGTGGTTTGCTAGTGTTAAAAATCAGATAGGCGATATTCATGCCGGCTCGGATCGATAGCCGCAAACGGGCATCTTCAGGTAGCACCTTTAATTGGCTAGTAGCTGGATAGGCTAATACATCGCATTCGCCGGTTAATAATTTAGATATGCGTCCTGTACCGCCCGCACCCAGATCAATCACCACTTGCTGCATTAAAGGTTTGCTTTTCCAGTAGTTATCATGCCGATTTAGCTTGATAAATTGACCGGTTTGATAGCCTACCAACATAAAAGGACCAGTGCCAACAGGTTGCCAATCAATAAATTCTTTATGATTAATTTTATTGAGATATTGCGCATATTCTTGTGAAAGTATTGGTGCATAGCGAGTTGCAAGATGCCAGAGAAATGATGCATCGGGGGTATATAATTTAAATTCAACAGTATAATTATCAATTTTACGAATACTACGGATATTGTTAGCTAATTGCAGGCTATCGAAATAAGGATAATTGCCTCCCCCAACATAGTGATAAGGATGATTTTTATCAAACATACGGGAAAAACTGAACACAACGTCATCGGCATTGAGCGTTCGTGTCGGTGTAAACCAATCGGTTGTTTGAAATGGAATATTACGTTTTAAATAAAATCGATAAGTTGCTCCTTTATCAAATGATTTCCAGTGCGAGACAAGTTCGGAATTTAATTTGTAAGTAAATGGATTAACTTCTAATAATCGATCATAAAGTTGAGCGGCTAGTGGATCAATAATCAGCCAGGTGCTGGAAATTTGCGGATTAAATGTAGTGACAATGCCATTAACACAATATATAAAACTGTTTTGACGAATTTGTGGTGGAAGGGTATCTGCTAATGCATTTATTGTCCCTACATTTATTAAAATAATCCATAAAATTAGGTACCGCATATAAAAACCTATTATAAGTGCGAATGGTTTTATTGTAGCTTAACTCCTGTTATGCAACAAAATAGAGTTAATAAAATTATCAGTAATTTGTTGATAAAAATTGTCAACGAACTGCTTTGCTAACGTTATTGATAAATTGATAATTATAGTAACTTTAATTTATTGCTGACACCATATTGCTTAGATTTTTCCCAGTGGTTTAATTTTCTTGCCAGCATCGGATGGCCACTTTCTCGATTACTAATTCTTATTTGTTATTGTGATTCTCTGGCAAGTTATCTTTTTTCAGTAGTCCCCTCACAATTGGTGATAAGTTAATTTTAATTGTGAAGCGGCCAAGCGCTGATTAAACTGGCTTATTTGTAATGTCTGTTCGAGCAAATTTTTTCTGCCACTTGCTGCCATTGTTTCAAATCAATGGGAAGTTGAGGTAGCTCATCGTTTGTTACCACCGACATCATTGGCTCATTAGCAAAGGGATTGAAGACAATCAAATCTAATGGTTCAGATCTATCGCCATGACGATAGACGGAACGCTCAATAACATTCTTTAATTCACGTACATTACCCGGCCAGGGATAAGCTGACAGGTTTTTTTGTGCTTTAACAGTAAATCCAGGGAAAAAAGAGAGGTTGAGCTCACGGCATATATTAATTGCGAAATGTTCAGCCAGTAACATAATATCGGCTAATCGCTCACGTAAGGGCGGAATGTGGATGACATCAAAGGCTAGACGGTCAAGTAGATCGGCACGAAACAAGCCTTTGTTAGCTAATTGGAGTAGATTAGCGTTGGTTGCGCAAATAAGCCTAACATCGACTTTAAGGCTTTGACTACCACCGACAAGCTCTAGTTGGCCATATTCGATCACCTGTAATAATTTTTCTTGTACAATCATGGGGGCAGTTGCCAACTCATCAAGGAAAAGTGTGCCTCGATCTGCCCGTTCAAATCGGTTTAAATGTCTTTTTTGTGCTCCAGTAAATGCGCCTGCTTCATGATCAAATAATTCGGAATCTAATAAATTTTCATTCAGTGCACTGCAATTAAGGGAAACAAATGATTCTTGCCAACGTGGTGAAAGGTAATGAAGACGGCTAGCAATCAGCTCCTTGCCTGTTCCTCGCTCACCTGTAACTAAAACCGGTTTACTCAGTTTGGCAAGTGCAGAAGTTTGCTCCAGTATTTCTAAGAAATTATCTGCAGTGCCAAGAATATTATCTGTAGAGAGTTGCATGGTCATTTTAGCCATTTATTGGTCATTTTAATTCATCAGCAAATTATAACGAAAATTGGAATAAAAGATAACAAAATAAAATTTTAATTATTTCATATGGTTATTTTTTGTAAAATTTGTGTGAATATTGTTTATCAATTAATATTATAGCTAAGCGACTTAATTTTGATTACACCATATTG
>NZ_CACTIE010000008.1 GCF_902713415.1 Arsenophonus endosymbiont of Bemisia tabaci Q2 | reverse complement strand
TGGATACTTAACCCTTCTTCTTCCATCATAAATATCACTTTACGTCTAAAATCAATTGAATAGCTCATATAAATAATGTCATCAAAATTAAGTCGCTTAGCTATAAAGGGCGGTCTATCCGCCCAGTTATTTTATTATTTATCTTTTCGTTGTTTATTTCTTTTAAAATCAGCGAGGCTAATGACGGGTGCTTTTTTCTTTTTTCGTGGTTTTATCACCGGAATATTATTATCATAAATAAACATAACAGGGGTATCATTTTCGTTCCGAATTTCAATCTTATCAAAATTAATATTTTCCCCATGAAAATAAAGATTAACGCGTGAAAGAAATTCAATATCATAAAATTATAATTCCTCAATCGCTTCACAAATTGCTTTCTTAAGACTTTGTTTATTCCAGTGACCCGTAAATTTTATCCTCATTCATTTTCCCGATTTTATTTTCTGATAATGTCGATAAATTTTTATGGCATAGTGGAAACGATTTTTAATTGAGGTATTGGTATTTCTCATTCCTGTATTATACATACCAACGGCTAATCAATTTTTTCCGTAGAGAGAAAAATTACGACTTAAAATCATTTCCCCGATATAAATATTTAAACAATGATGATTAATTAAGTCATTTTCAGATAATTTAGGATATTTTTTATGGCGTTAAAGGTTTTTCTATTAATTTGCATCACCCCTAAATCAAACGAGCCATCTTTATTTTTGTTTTTTGCATCAGGATTAAATTTTGATTTTTGTCTTGCAATCGCTATTAAATAATCGGGGTTAGTTTGATAATAACTTCTGGCTTTATCAAAACAATCAGAAAGCGATAATTTTGAGATAACAAGATAAAATAGCCACATTAAATTTTTAATTTTCATCACGTAATTTTTTATTCAAAAGTAAGAACAATTCGGCATATTTTCGGCCCTATAAAGCAAAAAGATTTTCTAAAGATACTCCAATAAAGATTATCAATGCTACCTCATCAAATCCGCTTTTTCTACCACTAACTTACATACCACATGCAAAATATATATATTTTAAATATAAGAAATATAGTATTTTTTTAAAAAACCTGTTTATTTTTATAAATTTTGCCATTAAAAATGGTATAAATACACTTATTTGGAAACTCATTGTTATTTAATGAAAGAATATTATTAGATTCTTTTCGTATTTTATTAGCTATCTATATTATTTTAATATAAATTTAATTTTTATTTTTCGTTAAAATTCTAGCATAAATGATAAAAAATATAAAAAATATGACGGGTATTGCCATCAAAAATTAAATTTTATTTAAAGTGCCATCACTTGCCATTATATTATCTAATTGATTTTAATTTATTTTTACCACTTAGCCATTAAAAGGTGGAAAAAAGTAATTAGGTGAGATATCTATCTATTAAATCACGCATTTGATACTGTTTTCCTAAACTGGGTATCGATCTATCTGCGACAGTAATTATTTTTTCTGCCACAAACTATCTCTCTCCCGATACGCCGGTTCTAATTTCCATAAACTCTTTCATATGCAATTTAGTGCAAACAACATGCGAAATATTGAGTTTTTTTATTATTTCCATATCGTTTTTTACATCATCAACACTTTGACCGAATAAACCATAAAAGAGTTTGCCAAATGGCCTTCTGACAAACGCCGAAATCCTCTGCACGCTCTTTTTGGTAAGCATTTGGATATTGATTGTTCAACATCTTTTATTAACTTGGATTTATCGATTTTTTGGTGACGCGTAGTCGATGCTTTTGGCTCTATTTGATTAATCCAACGCGATACAGATGCAGAGCCAATTCGAAATTGCTTCGCTGTTTCTCGGATACTCAACCCTTCTTCTTCCATCGTAAATATTACTTTACTTCTAAAATCAATTGAATAGCTCATATAAATAATGTCATCAAAATTAAGACGCTTAGCTATAGTGGATGAAAAATTAAAATTATTTTTATAAAAATTTATTAATCTTTTTAATTCGCTATCGCGCAGAAGAGAGGGAGTACCGCCAAATATATTAAATTTACCGATGTTTACATTAGCAAGATTTGGTAGTTGCTTTAGCCAAAGAGTGGCTTCTTTTATATTAAGGTCAACGATTTCTTTAAATAAACTGTCAGATTTTGCTGACTTAGGGTTTACTATAATAGTGGGAAATTCACAAAAATGGCATCGATAACGACAAGTTGGAATATAAACCCAGAGATGAATATTTTCTGCCTTTTTTATTTCCTTATTCATATCATCATAAAATGAGGTTAAGGGATAATTGTCGATATCACCTGGGAAAATATGACAACCAAAAGGATCTTTAATCACATATTCAAGTAAATCTTTATTTTCTTTTTTATTTAAAATATTGCATATATTTGGTCTAGGATATTTTTCATCAATATCATTAAGAGAAGCAATATAGATATCTCGCATTAGAATACTCCACCATTAGAAAAATAATTGTGTTCTTCTCCTGATTTTCTATCCTCACAAAAATAATAAACAAATCTATTAAAATCTTTATTATCAATAGCATTAAAACAGGCAGGAAGTCGTGGTGGGTAGCGTATGTCTTCATCTACATGATGACGAAGTGAGTTGAATATCTCATCTTTGAATTCAAAACAAAGTCTGAATGTGGGTGTTTTATAAGAATGTATCAGTTTGAAATAAATAATACTTGTTTCATTTTTGATCTCATTAATTTTATTATAGAGATCCTTAGCAACATTAGGTCTAAAAAATTAATAATTTGTTGGTTGTGAATTAAAATATTACGATTTAATCGTATCGGTAATATAATCTTTTTTTGAATAAAATCAAGCCTGCTGTGCATCACTCGCGGTTAAATCTTGATAATGAGTTAATTAATGGTCTAGTGGCCTTACATCTTTCATTGTAATGACGCCATTTTCGCCATAGGCGATACCATTAATAACATTGTATAATAAGGTATCAACTCTCCTACTATTAATTTTTACATATGATTTTCGTGAATATACCGGTTTTCCACCATAAGCAATAACTTTTATACCAAAATCCCAATCGTCAGATAAATATTCGACAAATTTATCATTTTGTAATTGGTAAAATATTTCAATACCGCCAACAATATCATACATATTTTTTCAACAGCAAATCCTTTTCCATCGGGAAAGCCACCAAATAAGGAAAATGAAAAATCACGGCAGCGTAAGGTTTTATCTATTTCTTTATATAAGTTAGGCCGCTCGATAAAGTCATTTTCTCATAAAAATAATTACAAGTACCTAAATCATCATCTTGTGTGATCATTGTGTAGATAAGTTCATCAAGCCAATATTGCTCTACAATACAATTAGCGTCAGCTGATACAATATAATGTTTTTGTTGGTTGCCAAATTAAACATCCCGTTCTTCCGCTCGTTGGTAGGCATAATCCATCCCTTTTTTCTTTCTGAAGAAACACCTTGAATTTTTTCATTAATAATATGAATATCAAGGTTGTGATATTTTTTTTGCAAGTAATAATGTTGCTAACAGAATTATCGGTTGAATTATTGTCTACAAAAATTAATTCAGTGTTACTAAGATGAAATAGCTTATACTTAAATTTTTGATTATAAATTGATTCTATGACACTTTCTAATCGTTCACTTTCATTATAAAAAGGGAATACAATAGATATAGAGGTTTCTCTACGCATAAATTATCGATATTAAAGGTTATAAAATCTAACTTTTAATACTAGATATTAAATATTTTACTTCTTATCTGATTAGATAATAAATTTTTCCTATATGAAAATTACTTTTCACTAACGCAGCTGTCTGATTTCGATCATTAATTAAATTATAAATTCGATTGATAAAATTGTCGTCCGGTAGTCCATCTTTTTTTGGTGAAATATTTATTAATTCAGTTTTAAAACCATGTTGTCCATAAACTTCATGATAATATTCGTAACTTGTGGGTATATAACAGAGCTTATGACTAATTTCTTCTCCTATTAAATTACCATAACTGTCATAATCATATGATGTTAAGAATAAAACCATATCGCTGGAGTAATAGAGATCTTGAATATTCGCGTTATTTTTTTCATTTTCGATAAAGTCATTCTTTAATGGGCCAGAAAATTTTATAAAATTCTTTATTTCTAGTTTTTTATGTATTTTATTAGATAATTTGAATAATCACTGTTTTCTTTTTCATCACCAGAAATAATTAAATATATAGAGCATGATTTATTGTTTTTATATATAAATCGTTAAGATTTCTTACTAGATAAATATCTCTTGCTAATTTTTTAGGAATGATTCCAGTCGTTCTAGCAATTAAAAATCATCTTTTGATATGTTAAATCTATCTCTTATATTTATTCTATTATAATTATTATTAAATAAATAAGTATTACGCATAACATCAATATTGATATCTTGATTACTCCAATCTTTTAGCTTTTTGGCTAATGAATCATTTAAAGTAACATATTTTATATATTTTTATATAATAGGTTTTATTGCATAATATCAAGGCTTTTGACCATATTTTTTGATAATGTTTCGCTGTTCCACATTAGATCATGATCTCGCCATAATACAAAACATGCTAGATTTTTTTGTAAACCATATTTTTCTATACTTTTATAGAGCGCTTTAGTATAGATAATATTCTCAGGCAATGTTCCATGTTCAATAACAAGATGAGTGATTTCTAATTTATTCTATGTATTAAATATTAATTCAGATAATGCATTCGCAACAATATTTACCTGTTCCAGCAGATTATTTTTCTATTAAATTCGCTTTTGTAGTTCCATTAATGAAAATATTATTCACTTTTTTGATATATTTAACCGTTTAATTTTTTAACAAATATATATCATTAATTCGCACTAATTTAAAATGCTTATCAAAAATTGATTTTTCATAACATGAATAGAGTTTGGCAAAATTTCCTTTATCAATTTTTATGTCATAACCTAAATTAATAAAGGATTCAAAACATCGATTATTTAAATAAAATGCTAATTTTCTTGCTTCAACTGTAATTCCTGAAACTGGT
>NZ_CACTIE010000007.1 GCF_902713415.1 Arsenophonus endosymbiont of Bemisia tabaci Q2 | reverse complement strand
GATTAATCCAACGCGATACAGATGCAGAGCCAATCCGAAATTGCTTCGCTGTTTCTCGGATACTCAACCCTTCTTCTTCCATCGTAAATATCACTTTACCTCTAAAATCAATTGAATAGCTCATATAAATAATGTCATTAAAATTAAGTCGCTTAGCTATATGTTAATGAATTGCTCGCGCGAGTCTTAGCCCAAAATATCCCTTATCAAACCTTATTTTTTGAATATCTGACCTGTTTGCAGGTATTGGTTGGTAGTGAATATACGCCGGAACATGCATTGCGCCGTTTTGAATTATCATTGCTATCTCATTTAGGTTATGGTGTTGATTTTTTACACTGTGCGGGTAGTGGTGAACTGCTGGCAGATAGCATGACTTACCGTTATAGAGAAGAGAAAGGTTTTATTGCCAGTTTGGTTATTGATCACTTAAGTTTTACTAGTAAGCAGCTTCAGGCATTTGCCGCTCGTCAGTTTCCTGATGTCGATATAGCTAAGCGTCTTAATTTTGATTACAAAAATATATGTTTTTCTCCAATATAAATTTACTGATATAGAGTAATTACTTGTAATCATTTTAAAGTCGCCTAGCTATAAGTAAATTAAAAAGCAAAATAAAACCCCTAATAATTCTTATCAAGAAGAAAGTGAATAAATAATAATAAGTAAATTTAAAGTCAATGTTAGTGCAATTTTGTTGATAAGTGTTTTTGATTAATAGAGCAAAATAACGAACTTTTTTTAGAATTATATTGATATAATTGAATAATAAAAAAGCCGCTTTAGCGGCTTTTTAGAATAATAATTCATTATTTATAAGGCTTTATCTTTTCAACCCGGCCTTTCAACTTTTGCCCTGGTCGAAAAGTCACCACTCGACGAGCAGTGATGGGAATATCTTCTCCAGTTTTTGGATTTCGACCTGGTCGTTGATTTTTATCACGCAGTTCAAAATTACCAAACCCTGACAGTTTCACCTGCTCCCCATTTTCTAATGAACGACGAACTTCTTCAAAGAAAAGTTCAACCAGGTCTTTCGCATCACGTTTGCTTATACCCAGTTTTTCGAACAGACTTTCTGACATTTCAGCTTTTGTAAGCGCCATAGGTTTAGTCCCTCAAGGATGCTTGGAATCGCCGTTTTAACGCAGCAACACATTTATCAACAGTTGCAGCAATCTCTTCTTCTTCCAGAGTACGATTTGTATCCTGCAAGATTAAGCTAATAGCAAGGCTCTTATAACCTTCCGCTACACCTTTACCACAGTACACGTCAAACAAGTTTATGCCAACTATATGATTTATGCCAATTTTCTTGCATTCAGCCAATACATCCGCTGTTGCTACCTCTTTTGGTACTACAACAGCAATATCCCGTCGGTTGGCAGGAAAACGTGAAATCATATTTGCTTTAGGAATAACACGCTCTGCAACAGTATCCCACAGCAATTCAAAAATAAGTGTCCGACCATTCAAATCTAGCCTATTTTCCAGTTCAGGGTGAATAACGCCTATATATCCAATATAATCATTATTCAGATAAATCCCAGCGCTTTGTCCAGGATGAAGTGCAGGATCAGAATGAGCCTTATAAATAATATTGTCTAATTTTCCGGTTAATGCTAGTATTGCTTCGAGATCACCTTTGATATCAAAAAAATCCACAGCGCGTTTTTCTTGTGACCAGTGCTCTTCATAACGATTGCCAGTAATTAAACCCGCTAACATCAACTCTTGCCTAATACCATTCTCTGCTGTTACATCCGGCACAAATCGTAATCCAGTTTCAAACAGTCGAATGCGATTTTGTTGACGATTTTGATTGTAAATTACTGTCGTTAATAAGCCGGGCAATAAAGAAAGCCGCATTACCGACATATCTGCTGAAATAGGATCCGGTAAAATCATTGCATCAGAATCTGGATGCAGTAGTTGCTGAATTTTAGGATCAACAAAACTGTAGGTAATCGCTTCATTGTAATCACGATCAATTAATAACGTTTTCACTCGTTTTAATGGCAGCGCTGATTCACAACAGGGGGTCATAACTAAATCTGCATGTAACGCTACATCAGGTATATTATTGTAACCATAAACACGGGCTACTTCTTCAATCAGATCTTCTTCAATTTGCATATCAAAACGCCAAGAAGGAGCAACCACCTGCCAATTATCTTGCTCACCATTCACTTGGCATCCTAAACGCTGGAGGATCTGGGTAACGTTAATATCTGGAATACAATGACCAATCAAGCGATCCAGTTTTTGCCGAGTCAAGTTTATTGTTGCCACTTTCGGTAAGTTTGTTTGATGGCTAACATCAATAATATTTCCAACCTCGCCACCACAAATTTCAACGATTAATCTAGTCGCACGTTCCATAGCTTTATATTGCAGCTGTGGATCAACGCCCCGCTCAAAACGGTGTGAAGCTTCAGTATGAAGACCATAATTACGTGCTCGGCCAGCAATCGCCAGTGGATCGAAAAAAGCACTCTCTAACAAGATATTAGTGGTTTTTTCATTAACGCTGGAGTGCTTGCCACCAAAAATACCGGCAATCCCTAAAGCATTCTTCTCATCGGCAATGACTAAAGTATCTGGCTTCAAAGTTACCTTCCTGTCATCGAGCAAAACTAATGTTTCATCCTGTTTTGGCATTCGAACAATAATCATGCCATTTAAGCGATCAAGATCATAAGCATGCAAGGGTTGACCTAATTCTAATAACACAAAATTAGTAATATCAACCACCGGATCAATACTACGGATCCCCCCTCGACGTAATTTTTCTCTCATCCAGCTAGGGGTTTGCGCTGTAACATCGATGTCTTTTATTACTCGTCCTAAAAAGCGTGGGCATGCCATAGGCGCTTCCACCTGAATAGGAAAAACACTGGCATCAGTGGCTTTAACTG
The DNA here is from genome assembly GCF_902713415.1 of Arsenophonus endosymbiont of Bemisia tabaci Q2. Taxonomy (GTDB): domain Bacteria; phylum Pseudomonadota; class Gammaproteobacteria; order Enterobacterales; family Enterobacteriaceae; genus Arsenophonus. The sequence goes on along the minus strand of NZ_CACTIE010000007.1, from coordinate 14,262 downwards.
GTTCAATTTCTATCGTATTTAACTCTAGGTTATTGATAGCTACAATATCGCGAGCGATACCTAAAATACTTAAACAATCAGCTCGATTCGGTGTTAAACTTACGTCAAAAATATGGTCATCTAGTTGCAAGTAGTTACGAATATCGGTACCAATAGGCGCGTCCTGTGGTAGCTCAATAATACTAGTATGATCATCCAAAATGCCAAGTTCAGAATAAGAACAAAGCATACCTTCAGAAAGCTCACCGCGGAGTTTTATCACTTTTATTTTAAAATTATCGGATAAAACCGCGCCAATTTTTGCCACAGCGACTTTTAATCCTTGACGACAATTTGGTGCTCCACAGACAATATTGAGTAACTGTTCAGTGCCAATATTGACCTTTGTTAACCGTAACTTATCTGCATTAGGATGCTGAACACATTCAACAACCTCACCGACTACTACACCCTGGAATTGACCGGCGACAGATTTAACATCATCAATCTTCAGACCCGCCATCGTCATCTGCTCTGATAAGGCTTCACTGCTTATTGCTGGATTTATCCATTCACGTAACCAAAATTCACTCAATTTCATGTGATAATCCTGCCTTATCTAAATTGTTTAAGAAAACGAAGATCATTTTCAAAAAAAGCACGTAAATCCGTCACACCATAGCGTAACATCGTTAAACGCTCCATTCCCATTCCAAAGGCAAAACCAGAATATAAGTCAGGATCAATGCCAACATTCCGTAATACATTGGGATGTACCATGCCACAACCTAACACTTCTAACCATTTACCATTTTTATCCATCACATCAACTTCAGCTGAAGGTTCAGTGAATGGAAAATATGATGGCCGAAAACGAGCGCAGGTTTTTTCTTCAAAAAAATGATTTAAAAAGTCATGCAATGTACCTTTTAAATTGGTAAAACTAATATTTTTATCAACAATCAAGCCTTCTGTCTGATGGAACATTGGCGTATGGGTTTGATCATAATCATTTCGATACACTCGACCAGGGGCAATAATACGAATTGGCGGTTGTTTACCCTTCATGGTACGAATTTGCACACCAGAAGTTTGTGTACGTAATAGACGCGTAGTATCAAACCAAAAAGTATCATGTGAAGCACGAGCCGGATGATGAGCAGGAATATTTAAAGCATCAAAATTGTGATAGTCATCTTCTATTTCAGGGCCGTAAACAACAGAAAAACCAAGTTCAGCAAAAAATTCTTCAATACGATCAATGGTACGGGTTACTGGATGAAGGCTACCATGTTCGATCTGGCGACCTGGCAATGAAATATCTATTTTTTCTGCCGCTAATCGAGCATTCAATATCGTATTTTCTAACTGCTCTTTACGTATATTCAATGAATTCTGAACTTGTTGTTTCGCCTGATTAATAACTGCTCCTGCTGCAGGGCGCTCTTCTGCAGGTAGATCACGCAACGTTGACATCTGTAGTGTTAAATGGGCTTTTTTACCTAAAAACTCAACACGTACTGAATCCAACGCAGCAACATCCTGAGCTTTTTCTATGGCTGCTTTTGCCTGCGCAACCAACTCGATGAGATGTGGCATTGTTCCCTCTTCTTACGACCCTTTGGCCTAATCATTGTTGAAAATAAAATTTTTTAGCAATTACTAACAAAAAAAGCCTCCATTTAGAGTGGAGGCTTATCGCGGTTTTTCGTTTCTTTTCTTAAATGCGCGAAAGCCCCAAATTTTGGGTGCTAAAATAAAAAAAGAAACAAAAAAAACAATTTTCATCTTTAAGCAGTTATTCATAAAATAACTCTTACTTATAATAGAACGGGTCATCGATAATAAAAAAGAGGGAGCTAAGTCCCCCTTAATTTAACTGACTTAAGCTAACGCGCTTTTTGCTTTCTCGACTAATGCTGCAAATGCAACTTTATCAAAAACAGCAATATCAGATAAGATTTTACGGTCAATTTCAATTGAGGCTTTCTTCAAACCATTAATAAAACGACTATAAGACACACCATTCTGACGAGCAGCAGCATTAATACGTACGATCCACAATTGGCGGAACTGACGCTTACGCTGACGACGGTCACGATAAGCATACTGACCGGCTTTAATTACCGCCTGGAAAGCAACACGATAAACACGCGAACGAGCACCATAGTAACTTTTCGCTTGCTTTAATATTTTTTTGTGACGTGCACGGGCTATTACACCACGTTTTACGTGAGCCATACATACCTCTTATCACTTCGAATTAAATTCGATAATCTTAAACTAAAAAATTCAAACTTATGCGTATGGCAAACAAGCAACTACCAAACTCAGGTCACCTTTAGAAACCATGGTTTTTGGTCGTAAATGACGCTTACGCTTAGTTGACTTTTTAGTCAGAATATGACGAAGGTTAGCGTGCTTACGTTTAAAACCACCACTGGCAGTTTTTTTAAAACGCTTTACCGCACCACGTACTGTTTTAATCTTTGGCATTTTAAATATCTACTTTGCATTGTTAATTGTAACTAGCTAGGTGAATAGTTTTCTATCTAGATAGAACGCTATTACTTGGTTGCCTAACTATTTTTTTTCGGTGTAAGCACCATGATCATCTGACGGCCTTCGATCTTGCTTGGAAAAAATTCGACGACTGACATCTCATCCAAATCGTTTTTGATACGATTAAGCATATCAATACCGATTTGTTGGTGCGCCATTTCACGACCACGAAACCGTAACGTGATTTTCGCTTTATCACCATCATCCAGAAAGCGAATCAGGTTGCGTAGTTTGACCTGATAATCACTTTCATCTGTACCAGGTCGGAATTTAATTTCCTTTACCTGAATAACTCTTTGTTTCTTTTTTTGCTCTTTAAGCGATTTACTCTTCTCATAGAGGAACTTGCCGTAATCCATGATACGGCAAACCGGCGGCTCGGCATTTGGACTGATTTCGACTAAATCAACACCAGCTTCCTCGGCTTTTTCAAGAGCTTCTTTTAGACTGATAATACAAATCTGCTCGCCATCTAAACCAGTTAAACGAACTTCAGAAGCACGAATCTCCGTATTAATACGATTTGGGCGTGCCGTTTGAATTCTTTTTCCGCCTTTAATACTTTATTCCTCCAGTTGATAAATACGACGAGTGCGAATTTCATCAAGCACTCTTTCTGCAAATTCTGTGGCGTCAAATGTTCCTAAATCTTTACCATTACCTGTTCGAACAGATACCTGATCCGATTCAAGTTCTTTATCACCACAAACTAGCATATAAGGAACACGACGTAAAGTATGCTCACGAATTTTAAAGCCTATTTTCTCGTTTCTCAAGTCCGCTTTTGCACGAATACCAAAATTACTCAATTTTTCTACTATTTTTTGTACAAAATGAGCCTGTGCATCCGTGATATTTATTATAACAATTTGTAATGGCGCTAACCACGTTGGGAAGAAACCGGCATAATGCTCAGTTAAAATCCCAATAAAACGTTCAAGTGATCCTAAAACAGCACGATGGATCATTACTGGTACCTGACGTTCATTATTTTCATCCACATAGGAAGCACCTAAACGACCCGGTAATGAGAAATCGAGCTGTACAGTACCACACTGCCAAGCCCGATCCAAACAATCATACAGGGTAAATTCAATTTTAGGCCCATAAAATGCACCTTCACCGGGTTGATAATCAAATACAATATCCCCTAGTGCCTTGGCAAGATCGGCTTCTGCGCGATCCCATTGAGCATCAGTGCCTATTCGTTTTTCTGGCCGGGTTGACAATTTGACGGCAATTTTTTCAAAACCAAAGGTTGCATACACATCATAAATCATTTTAATGCAACTTTTTACTTCAGTTAAAATCAGATCTTCAGTACAAAAAATATGCGCATCATCTTGGGTAAAACCACGCACTCGCATCAAACCATGTAAAGCTCCAGATGGCTCATTACGGTGACAGCTACCAAACTCTGCCATACGTAATGGTAAATCACGATATGATTTCAAGCCTTGATTAAATATTTGTACATGCCCTGGGCAATTCATTGGTTTTATACAATATTCTCGGTTTTCCGATGATGTGGTAAACATGTTTTCTTTATAGTTTTCCCAGTGACCTGTTTTTTCCCAAAGAATGCGATCCATCATTAATGGACCTTTTACTTCTTGGTATTGATATTGAGTCAATTTAGTCCGGATAAAGTCTTCCAATTCACGAAATATTACCCAACCATCATTATGCCAAAACGCCATACCTGGAGCTTCTTCCTGCATATGATAAAGATCAAGTTGTTTACCTATCTTACGATGATCTCGCTTAGCCGCTTCTTCTAAACGTAATAAATAAGCAGCTAATTGTTTTTTATCAGCCCAGGCTGTTCCATAGATCCTTTGTAGCATTTTATTATCGCTATTACCGCGCCAATATGCACCAGCCACTTTTTGTAATTTGAAATAATGACAAAAACGCATATTAGGTACATGCGGCCCACGACACATATCAATATATTCTTCATGATAATAAAGTCCAGGATGATCATTTTTATTAATATTTTCATCCAAAATTTTAACTTTATAATCCTCACCTCGAGCAGCAAACGTATTCCTAGCTTCCTGCCAACTAACCCGCTTTTTGATAACATCATAGTTCGTTTCAGCAAGTTCGTGCATGTGCTGGTCAAGTTTTTCTAAATCTTCCTGGGTTAAAGCGTGTTCCAGATCAACGTCATAATAAAAACCATTTTCAATGATAGGACCAATTGCCATTTTAGTCGTTGGCCATAATTGTTTAATCGCATGACCAAGTAAATGTGCGCATGAGTGACGAATAATGCCTAAACCATCAAGATCTTTACTAGTAATAATGACTAATTGAGCATCACTATTAATTATATCACTCGCATCAACAAGTTCACCATTAACACGACTGGCTATACAGGCTTTTGCAAGACCTGATCCAATATCCTTTGCAATATCCATTACTGAAACAGCATGCTCATATTGACGTTGACTTCCGTCAGGAAGAGTAATAACTGGCATTTAAAATCCTTAATTTACAGTGGTGACCCATACGCAAGATCACATGTATAGAAATATATTTTTATTAAAAGTGAGTTAAAGGAATTTATTACTTCACCTTGTAAGTGATGTACGTGATAAAATACCTAAAATAGAGCGAAAAGAATACGTACTTGCATTAACTTAGCGGCGCATATTACCATCATGCAGGTCTAATTAATAGATTAAATCTGGGATAATAAGAATAAAACACTAAAAAACTAGTGAAAAATAATTTTCAGCTAATTAAATTTTGATTAATTAACTTAATTTAAATTTATTTTTTATTATACAATGAAATAGCAATAAAAAACTAGTTTAGTCTATCGCTAAAACTTTATTAAGTTCGGTTCGCTACAATTTTTAGTAAAAAATAAAATATAGTACGATAAAAGTCACTATCATTTTTCTTTCTTATAAATCAAAAATTAATCTATCATAGCTATTGATTTGTAAGCGTTTTTAATTTTCCAAAGATAGCTTGGTGCCTGCGCATTAGGGTGTTTTGTTTGAATATGTTGATAAAACTCATCTGCTGTTAGTTCATTAATTTTATCGATTGAAACATGACGATTTTTATCAAAAATTCGTAATAATGCCCCGGCACCATTAACATAAGCAACCACAGTTGCATAATAAAGTACTTTTGGATCACGAATGCCAACTAAATGATTTTCTTGAATAAAAAAATATAGGCGGTTCCCACACCAATATTGATCGCCGGATCTTTAAATTGACTCGTGGTAGGTTTGCCCTGCTTTGCCTTGTAACCCATACGCATCACGACCAGCAGTAGAAGCCTTAACTTGCATTAGACCTATTGCATTGGATTTACTCACAGCATTAACCCGAAAATTAGATTCTACTTTAATAATTGCTCTAATTAAATTTTTATCAATCGCATAGCGTTGCGCCGCTTGTTTAATTACACCATCGTAAGGGGTTTTTGACGGTACACTTTCGGTTTGCTCTTCCATGAAATAGCGTAGATAATCGTTCTGATAGACTGTTTTGGGGTTATTAGATTGTTTGCTTGAACAGCCGATTAATAAAATAATGAATACGACTCCACAACTTTTAAATTTCACCTTACACCAATCCTCTAGTAGTATGATCTATTTAGCATAGCCTAATAAGATAAAAATAAAAAATTACCCTCTTTAGCGTTGAGTTGTGAAGAGGTTCTCATATCTGCTACTTACATTACAATTACAACAATCGATCGTATTGACATCTTTCATATACAGTTGATAATCATTATCATTAAAGTGCAATTTACTACTTTTTACCGGGAAACCACTTATGTATAAAAGATCCAACCTTTCATCTAAGCACATAAGCACACTTTTACTGGTTTAATAATAATTGCTGTTGTTCTTCTTTTTAATCCAATCGCTTACGCAAAAAAATTTACCGTTGTAACAACTTTTACTATTATTCAGGATATTGCGCAAAATGTGCCAGGTAATGCTGCCAATGTCCAATCAATTACCAAACCGGGGGCTGAAATTCATTAGTATCAACCAACTCCCAAAGACATATTAAAAGCACATAATGCTGATTTAATTTTATGGAATGGATTAGGACTTGAAACCTGGTTTAGTCGTTTTTTTTGAAAACTTCAAACATATTCGTGCCGTTACAGTTACTAAAGGAATAAAACCGATGCCTATTCAAGAAGGGGAATATCAAGGAAATCCTAATCCTCATGCCTGGATGTCTGCCCAAAATGCATTGATCTACATTGAAAATATTTGGGCAGCACTAGTAAAATATGATCCTAAAATGCAGATATTTATAACCAAAATGCGAAAAAGTATATGCTAGTAAAATTAGTAAAATCAGTAAAATTAGTAAAGTTGATGCACCACTACGGAAAAGACTGGCACAAATCCCGCAGCAAAAGCCTTGACTAGTAACCAGTGAAGGTGCTTTTAGTTATTTGGCTAGCAATTATGGTTTTAAAGAAGCTTATTTGTGGCCAATTAATGCAGAAGAACAAGGCTCACCGCAACAAATTCGTAAAGTTATCGATACTGTGAAAAAGCATAATATTCCAGTTGTGTTTAGCGAAAGTACCGTTTCTGATAAACCAGCGAAACAAGTCAGCCGAGAAACCGGGGCTCAATATGGTGGTGTACTCTATGTTGACTCTTTCTCTACCCCCGATGGTCCAGTTCCAACATATATCGAATTATTAAAAACTACCGTTGATACTATTGCAAAAGGTTTTGATCAATAATAATGATTAACAATCAATATTTTTATGAAAAACCAAACTTAGTTGTTGATAATGCTACTGTTACATACAATAAGGGGCATACTGCTATTTATGATGCCAGTTTTAATATTACTGGCGGTTCAATTTGTGCGCTAGTAGGCGTTAATGGTAGTGGAAAATCAACGCTGTTTAAGACAATAATGGGTTTAGTAACACCAACAAAAGGACGTGTAACATTAAACAATGCTGCGATCAAAACAGCGCTTAAACAAAATATTATTGCTTACGTAGCACAAACTGAAGAAGTTGACTGGAACTTTCCGGTGCTAGTTTCCGATGTAGTTATGATGGGCCGCTACGGTAAAATGAGTATTTTACGTATTCCAAGCCACCAAGATAAACAAATTGTTGCTGAAGCATTAGCGCGGGTTGATCTTACCGGTTTAGAAAAACGACAAATATAGCTAAGCGACTTAATTTTGATGACATTATTTATATGAGCTATTCAATTGATTTTAGACGTAAAGTGATATTTACGATGGAAGAAGAAGGGTTGAGTATCCGAGAAACAGCGAAGCAATTTCGGATTGGCTCTGCATCTGTATCGCGTTGGATTAATCAAATAGAGCCAAAAGCATCGACTACGCGTCAGCGAAAAATCGATAAATCCGAGTTGATAAAAGATGTTGAACAATATCCAGATGCTTACCAAAAAGAGCGTGCAGAGCGTTTTGGCGTTTGTCAGAAGGCCATTTGGCAAGCTCTTAAAAAAATGGGATTGACCTATAAAAAAACTCTACGTCATCCGAAAGCCGACGAAAACACTCGACAAACGTTTCAACAAAAAAACAACAGTATGAAAAAGAAGGCAAGCATATTGTTTTTATTGATGAAAGTGGTTTTTCACACGATACCCCGCGGACTCACGGCTATTCCCCGAAAGGTCAACGGTGTGTTGGTCTCAAGAACTGGGGAGCTAAAGGAAGAACAAATGTTATCGGCGCTTTATTGGGCACAACGCTGTTTGCTATCGGATTATTTGATATCAATATTAACAGCGATGTTTTCTATGCATGGGTCACCCAAGTCCTTATCCCAGTACTTCCTAAAAACAGTGTAATCATGATGGATAATGCAACTTTTCACAAGAAACAGAGTATTCAACAAGTCATCATCGATGCGGGGCATATGGTGGAATATTTGCCTACCTATTCGCCAGATCTTAATCCAATTGAACATAAATGGGCACAAGCTAAATGTAAAAAAAGAGCGCTCGGATGCGACACAGATATTTTTTTCGCACTCAATATGGTGTAATCAAAATTAAGTCGCTTAGCTATATACCTCAAACAGTTAAAACAAGAGGTAACTAACAATGAATGATTTGATGGAATTATTAATAACACCTTTTACTTTTCCTTTTATGCAAAAAGCTATCATTACCGCCCTTGTAACCGGAACAGTGTGCGCTATTCTTTCCTGCTTTTTGATACTTAAAGATTCGTCTTTAATGGGTGATGCTATTTTTCATGCTGTATTACCCGGCATCGTTATCACCTTTGTTATTGGTATTCCTTTATCAACTGGTGCTTTCATATCAGGAATTTTTTGTGCATTCGCGACCGATTATCTAAAAGAAAATAGCCGCATATAAAGAAGATACTCTCATGGGTATTATTTTTTCCGGTATGTTTGCCTTTGGATTAGTACTATTTGCCCGTATCGATACAGATCAACATCTTACCCATATTCTTTTTGGTAATATCCTTGGCATTACCAAAGCTGAATTTAAGCAAACACTTTGGATCTCAGCTTTTACTATCGCGATTATTATGTTAAAGCGCAAAGATTTTATGCTTTATTGTTTTGATCCTAATCAGGAAAAGGTTGTTGGTTTACCTGTTAAACTTTTACATTATGGATTACTCTCTTTATTGGCACTTACCATTGTAGCATCTTTACAAGCGGTAGGAATAATTCTGGTCATAGCTATGCTTATTTCCCCTGGAATTATAGCTTTTAGATTCTGTCAAAATTTCAATCGAATGTTAATTATTGCAGTTATCGCCTCAACCACATCCTCTTTAATAGGCAGTATTTTGAGTTTTCATATTGATGCAGAAACGGGGCCTTATATTGTAATAACTCAAGCAATTTATTTTATTTCTGCATTAATCCACAGCTATATTAGTAAAATAAAAAAGCGCTCTTCTCTCGATAAAATTTCAATTCATCCTTAAGCTAAGAAATATATTAAAAATAACCAGAAAAAATAAGGATTATCTTATTTCTTACAGATGATAATCCTTATTTTTCATACAAATTCTATTTATTAACTATAAATTATCATAATATGATCTCAAGAATTGAAATGAATAATGCAATAACTAGAATGTAAATAGGTAATAATTCATTTCATTATTAAAATTAACATTTCATTATCATAAAAATCTTTACTAAAGCTACATTAGAAAACAATATATTTAAAAATTATAGCAAAATAAATATTCCAATTAATTGATTTAAAAATAATTAATCGGAATTTGGTCAAATGTGGCTCGGGAAAAAGTTGCCATTTCCTTGTCAGCTTTCATAAGCATTAATTGATATATCAAGGCTACTATTGTTAAATTGCTATAATAACATTCAAAACAATAGTTTTATTGCTAAATAAGTTATTACTAATGATCTTCATTCAACTATTTAATAAAATTATTTTTCAATTGATTATAATATAAGAAAACTACCAGCCTAAAATATTCATTATGCAATAAAGTATTCCTCCTAATATAATCGGTAATATATACACAATAAAAAACTGCTGGAAATGGTATGACGAGGAATAGTAATTTTGGCTTCTATCTCTTCTTTTGATACTTCAGTACATTTCGCGCTTTCAAAAATAAGATGATCTTCAATACTTTCTTTAATAAATTTCAATTGACGATTCATTCTGTTACCAGAAGCACTCAAAGCTTGACCAACAAACATTAAGAAAAATAGTAAAATAAAGCCAAAATTAGTTGTCGAAAGTCCCATATGAGTACTGGGAATTGGTGAATTATGCCAAAAAAAATTTAAAAAGACCGTGTTTTTCCGTATAATAAGAGCCATAATTTTAATAAAATCATTGGCTACAGCATTTAAGCCATCTCCTTGTAAACCTTGCTTTTCTGCTAGCAGAAACTAATGAAACTACAGTAGAAACCAGCGCTAAAAAAATTATCCATCCTAAAACACGCTTTGTAATAGCGATATAAAATGCTGTTTGATAATTTATTAAATTTCCTCATATTTTTTATATTACCAATTATATTAAATGATAAAATGTTATCAAAAACATATAAATGTTATTTTATAACTAACCAAAATAAGACTTCACCTACCTATATAGCTGGGCAACTTTAAAATGATTACAAGTAATTACTCTATATCAGTAAATTTATATTGGAGAAAAACATATATTTTGTAATCAAAATTAAGACGCTTAGCTATATTCAACAAGTCATCATCGATGCGGGGCATATGGTGGAATATTTGCCTACCTATTCGCCACATCTTAATCCAATTGAACATAAATGGGCACAAGCTAAATGCAAAAAAAGATCGCTCGGATGCGACACAGATATTTTGTTCGCACTCAATATGGTGTAATCAAAATTAAGTCGCTTAGCTATAGTATGCGTTTTTGTCAGCTAAAAATGAATTTTAGTGAGAAAGTACTGGAGTCAATAAATTTCGTCATGTATAATGTTATCGCAATATTTTATCTTTTTCCAAATCCTGCCTGGTGAGATATTGCTTATGCTACGTATTAAGAAAGAAGCACTAACATTCGATGATGTATTGTTAGTTCCTGCACACTCAGATGTATTGCCTAATAATGCTGATTTATCAACTCAATTAACTGCCTCGATCCGTTTAAATATTCCTATGCTTTCTGCTGCCATGGATACTGTGACTGAATCAGATTTAGCTATCGCATTAGCCCAAGAGGGCGGAATTGGTTTTATTCATAAAAATATGCCAATTGAGCGTCAAGCAGAAGAAGTTCGCCGCGTTAAAAAGTATGAAAGTGGCATCGTTATCGATCCGGTTACCGTCACACCCGAAACCACAATTCGTGAAGTTTATGAAATGGCTGAGCGTAATGGTTTTGCTGGTTATCCTGTGGTTAATAATAATAAAGAATTGGTTGGTATCATTACTGGCCGTGATATCCGTTTTGTGACGGATTTGGATCAGCAGGTTACGGCGGTTATGACAGCTAAACCCCATTTGGTCACGGTCAAAGAGGGTGAATCCCGTGATGTGGTTTTGCAAAAATTGCATGAAAGACGTATTGAAAAAGCATTGGTGGTTGATGATAACTTTCACCTATTTGGTATGATCACAGTAAAAGATTTTCAGAAAGCTGAACGCAAGCCAAATGCATGTAAAGATGAGCAAGGTCGCTTGCGAGTAGGCGCAGCGGTTGGCGCTGGCGCGAATAATGAACAACGTATTGAGGCATTAGTAGCAGCTGGTGTTGATGTGTTGTTAATTGACTCTTCCCATGGACATTCACAAGGAGTTTTACAACGTATTCGTGAAACGAGAGCAAAATATCCTAATTTGCCGATTATTGGTGGTAATGTTGCCACCGGCGAAGGGGCTAAAGCTTTGGTTGAAGCAGGTGCCAGCGCGGTGAAAGTTGGTATTGGCCCGGGTTCCATCTGTACAACGCGAATTGTCACTGGTGTTGGTGTACCTCAGATCACTGCTATTGCCGATGCTGTTGAGGCGCTAAGAGGCATGAATATACCGATAATTGCCGATGGTGGTATTCGCTTCTCGGGTGATATTGCTAAAGCACTGGCTACCGGCGCCTCTTGCGTTATGGTTGGCTCAATGCTTGCCGGTGCTGAGGAGTCACCAGGTGAAACTATCTTGTTTCAAGGACGCTCTTATAAAGCCTACAGAGGAATGGGATCATTAGGTGCGATGTCGAAAGGCTCTTTCGATCGTTACTTCCAAACCGATAATGCTGCAGATAAATTGGTACCTGAAGGCATCGAAGGACGGGTTGCTTATAAAGGATTTTTGAAGAATATTGTTCATCAGCAAATGGGCGGCCTTCGTTCTTGTATGGGACTGACTGGTTGTGCCACTATTGATCAATTAAGAAGCAAAGCAGAATTTGTGCGTATTAATGGTGCCGGTATCCAAGAGAGTCATGTACATGATGTTACCATCACCAAAGAATCACCTAATTATCGTTTAGGTTAATTATTTTATTAGTGGTTTTTGCTATAAACCGTCAAATTATTATTTGTTTTGGAATTATCTTTAGATGACAACTGAGATTCATCAATACCGAATTTTGATCCTCGATTTTGGTTCACAATACACGCAATTAATTGCTCGTCGTATTCGTGAAATTGGCGTTTATTGTGAACTTTGGGCTTGGGATGTTTCCGAGGCACAGATCTGTGGATTTAATCCTAATGGAATTATTCTTTCTGGCGGGCCGGAGAGTACCACCGAACTAAATAGCCCACGTGCACCGGAGTATGTTTTTCAGGCTGGCGTAGCGGTATTAGCTATTTGTTATGGCATGCAAACGATGTCCATCCAATTAGGTGGGCAAGTTGAGGTGTCTGGCGAGCGAGAGTTTGGTTATGCCCATGTGTCCATTCAACAATCCTGTGAACTATTTCGCGATATTTATGACAGCTTAGGTGCAGATGGTAAACCACTGCTAGATGTTTGGATGAGTCATGGCGATAAAGTGACGGCAATACCAGCTGATTTTAAAGTTATCGCCAGTACCGATAGCTGCCCATTTGCAATTATGGCTAATGAAGAAAAGCGTTTCTATGGTGTTCAGTTTCATCCTGAAGTGACTCACACTCATCAAGGAGCAGCTATTCTACAGCGTTTTGTATTAGATATTTGCCGCTGTGAAGCTCGTTGGACGGCGGCGGCGATTCTTGAAGATACGGTACAGCGCTTGAAGGCTCAGATTGGTGATGATCAGGTTATTCTGGCATTATCAGGCGGTGTTGATTCATCGGTTACTGCGTTATTACTCAATCGTGCTATTGGTAAGCAGCTCACTTGTGTGTTTGTTGATAATGGTTTGTTACGCTTAAATGAAGCGCAGCAAGTTATGGCCATGTTTGCCGGTAAATTTGATCTTAATATTATTCATGTGGCTGCAGAAGAACGCTTTCTTAGCGCATTGGCAGGGATTGATGAGCCAGAATTAAAACGTAAAGCGATCGGCCGCGTTTTTATTGAAGTATTTGATGAGCAAGCGGCGAAACAAAAGCAAGTAAAATGGTTGGCTCAGGGTACTATTTATGCGGACGTAATCGAATCTGCCGCTTCAGAAACCGGCAAAGCGCATGTCATCAAATCTCACCATAACGTGGGTGGCTTACCAGTAGAAATGAAACTGGGATTAGTTGAGCCATTAAAAGAGTTATTTAAAGATGAGGTGCGTAAAGTAGGCCTGGAGTTAGGGCTTCCTTATGACATGTTATACCGTCACCCATTTCCTGGCCCAGGTTTAGGTGTGCGGGTACTTGGTGAGGTGAAGAAAGCCTATTGTGATCTGTTACGTCAGGCAGATGCCATTTTCATTGAAGAATTACATAAAGCTGATCTTTATCATAAAGTCAGCCAAGCTTTCACTGTTTTCCTGCCGGTACGCTCTGTTGGCGTAATGGGAGATGGCCGAAAATATGACTGGGTTCTGTCATTGCGCGCGGTTGAAACTATTGATTTCATGACTGCCCATTGGGCCCATTTGCCCTATGATTTTCTTGGCCGGGTATCAAATAGAATTATCAATGAAGTGGCCGGTATCTCTCGAGTAGTTTACGATATTAGCGGCAAACCACCAGCGACGATTGAGTGGGAATAAAAACGACGATTTCCAAAATAACTTTATATTAACAACCCAGTAAAAATTTTTACTGGGTTTTTTTACTGAGAATTATATTGTTATTT
>NZ_CACTIE010000006.1 GCF_902713415.1 Arsenophonus endosymbiont of Bemisia tabaci Q2 | reverse complement strand
TATTAAAATCACTTTAATTATATAAATAGAGTAATTTAGATTATAATGGTTTTTAAATTCAAAACATTTTTCACTTATCAGTCCTTAACTCGATATTTAATTAATATGTTTTTCTAAAGCATTACTTAAAATATTTTCCAATCTATATATTTAAGTAATGCTTATTTTCGTTATTTAATTTAATAACATAACATTTTTAATTTTTACAGCAAATTTTCGATATTCCTGATAAGCATAATGATCTGTCATACCACTAATATAGTCTTGTATAAGACGAGCGCGGTAATAAAATTCTAATATATCTTTTTCTGTCTCATGAGTAGTGCAAATTACTTCAATGCCTTCACCATAAGCTAAACAATGTTTAGTGGATAATTTATGCAATAGACGTGTTTCAATGAAATACTTCTTGTGATACTTATTTTGATAAAGCTGCGTAAAATCAGGACGTGGCATTAATAATAATGGGCGATAAAAGTTTAGTAAATCACTAATTATTCGATAAGCCTCTAATTCTAATTGTTCAACTTCCGGGTGCGTAAATACATGTTTATAGGCAACGCCTTTCAATACCTCCAAGAGATGATGTTCATCACTTTTATCTTCTAATAAGGCACTATTAAAACTTCCGGCATAAATTTCAGCTAAATGTTTAATAAAACGATGAGAACTATACGACGCCAATTTACTAATAATATTAAGTCTAAGATACATAAAAAATTGATCTTGCTTGCTACATCTTGTTTCATTCTGATTAATACTTTTGTAAGCTTTTCTACTGTTTGTTCAAATAAATCACCTTTTGCTTTTTTACCTGTCTCCAACTAAACCTTGCCGTAAATATTCCAACAGCTTATCAACACTGAAAATACCTTTTTCTACCGCATCATCCAAATCGGCAATGCAATAAGAGATATCATCTGCCGCTTCCATAATGTAGGAAAGCGGGAAACGACAATATGGCTTCATATCTAATCGACGATACAACTCTTTGATAAAACTATCTTCTGACCAATAATAGCCCGGTTTTTAGTTAAATAATCAAAATCTTTAGGGATTTTATCCAGTTGATAAGCACCTTTAGTATATTTTAAGATTGAGCCAATTTGGGCATAAGTCAGGTTCAATTTTAACAATTCATGGATCATTCTAAGTCCCTGAGCATTACCTTCAAATTGACAAAGATCTATACGTAATTGGCGACGAAGCAAATCTTTGTTAGATTCATTTGTTAGTTGTAGAAAATTAATTTGGCATTGATCTTTAGCCTTTGATTTAGTAGAAAAATTCAGCGTCAAGTAATGTTGAAAACCAGCTCTTAATGGCGGCCTCACCAAAATGACCAAAAGGTGGGTTGCCAATATCATGCATTAAACATGCCATTTCAATCAAACTTTCAAACGCATCAAGGCGCTCAGAGAGACCATAAGTTGCCAGCAATTTCTTTTTTTTCAATTGGCTTATCACAGTCTTTGCAATAAAACGGCCAATTTGCTGCACTTCTAACGAATGCGTCAGACGACTTCGAACCGCCGCATTTTGTTCTAAAGGAAAGACTTGAGTCTTCTGTTGTAAGTGGCGTATTGCGGCAGAATTAATAATGCGCCCTCGATCACTTTCAAATTGACGATTAACTTGTTCCTCATTCTTTGCATCAACATTGTAATCACTATATTTACGAAGAAAATTGAGCTTTTGCCTAAAATCAATCTTGGACATTTCCCCTCCCGATGATGAAATATTCCCAACTAATGGATCACAGTTAACTTTTTTCTCTTTTCAATGTTACAATGGCACGGATCTGACAACATGTCTAATTAATCAACTATGAGTATGACACAATGAAAGTTGCAATAATAGGTGCAATGGAGCAAGAGGTAGCATTATTGCGCGAGCAAATCAATGCTCAGTTGACATTATCATGGGCTGGCTGCGAAATTTACTGGGGAAAATTTGATGATCTTGATATCGCATTATTAAAATCAGGCATTGGTAAAGTTTCTGCGGCAATGGGGACAACATTACTAATAGAACATTTTGCCCCTGAATTTATTATTAACACTGGCTCCGCCGGTGGGTTAGTACCTGTTTTGCAGGTTTCTGATATCGTGGTTTCAACTGAAGTTTGCTATCATGATGTCAATATCACCGCCTTTGGTTACCAACCAGGCCAAATGGCACAATGTCCAGCCACATTTAAAGCGGATAAAAAATTACAAGAACTGGCCGAAAAGTGTATTGAAAAATTAGATTTACGTGCTGTTCGCGGTTTGATTTGTAGTGGTGATAGCTTTATTAATGGCGCGAAAGAGCTAACCTATATTCGGCAAACTTTTCCTACTGCCATCGCTGTTGAAATGGAAAGCGCCGCAATTGGTCATGTATGTTATCAATTTAATATCCCATTCGTTATTGTGCGTGCAATTTCTGATGTCGCTGATAAAAAGTCCCATCTCTCTTTTGACGAATTTTTGCCTGTCGCGGTTCGTCAATCAAGCCTATTGGTGCAAACTATGCTGGCTAATTTAGCTAACTCAAGCCAAAGCTGTAAATGAGCTATTAACAACCACTTATAGCCCAGATCCCCTATACTAAGGATTATTAATTACCCTTAGTAAGTTAAACGATTAAATACTAAATGAAGAACCGCAACCACAAGTTGTTTTCGCATTTGGATTGGTTACAACAAACCGTGACCCTGCTAATCCTTCAATATAATCAACACAACCGCCAACCAGATACTGTAAACTCATAGGATCAACGATTAGTTCGACGCCTTGCTTTTCAATGGTTAAATCACCTTCATTCATTTTATCATCAAAGGTTAAACTATATTGAAAACCACTACAGCCTCCACCAGTAATATAGATACGCAAACGCAAATTGGGATTTTCTTCATCCGCAATCAACGCTTTAACTTTATTCGCTGCAGCATCAGTAAACTGTATAGCCAGTGCAGTATCATTACTCATTTCTAACTCCAGGCCGACATGCCAATCAATAGACGCAGGAAGCATCAATACTTCAGTGGACAAGGGATGATTATCTAACAGCCGGCCAATTGATTCAAGATCGAGCCGAAATTAACTGATTTAAAAAATTCTCGCTACATTTGCTATTTGGTTTACTGCCAATACTGCTTTAAGATATGCGCAAAATTTCTGCTGGACTAATGCTTGGAGTTATTTAATGAGTCAATCTGAAACACTTTACCTAAAAGCCAAAAATTTTATTCCTGGCGGTGTCAATTCACCGGTTCGGGCGTTTAATGGTGTTGGCGGCTATCTATTATTTATTCAGCGAGCTGACGGTGCTTATATTTATGATGTTGATGGCAAAGCTTATATCGATTACGTTGGTTCTTGGGGACCGATGATTTTAGGTCATAATCACCCGACAATTAAGCAAGCGGTCATCCAAGCAGCAGAAAATGGCCTGAGTTTTGGTGCCCCGACCGCCATTGAAGTAACAATGGCAGAAATAATTACTCAACTTATTCCATCCATCGAAATGGTTCGTATGGTAAATTCAGGCACAGAAGCCACAATGAGTGCCATACGGCTTGCTCGCGGTTATACAGGCCGTGACAAGATTATTAAATTTGAAGGCTGTTATCATGGACATGCCGACTGCCTATTAGTTAAAGCAGGCTCAGGCGCTTTAACCTTTGGTCAACCTAATTCTCCTGGCGTTCCCGCTGATGTTGCCAAACATACTCTTACCTGTACATTTAATGATTTAGATTCAGTTCGGCGTACTTTTGCCCAATATCCGCAAGAAATCGCTGCTATGATTGTAGAGCCAGTAGCGGGCAATATGAATTGTATTCTGCCCGAGGCTGAATTCTTGCCTGGACTACGTACATTATGCGATCAATTTGGCGCGTTATTAATTATCGATGAAGTGATGACCGGCTTTCGGGTTTCCTTAGGTGGCGCACAAGCACATTATCAAGTTAAACCTGATTTGACCTGTTTAGGTAAAATAATCGGCGGTGGTATGCCTGTTGGCGCATTCGGTGGCCGCCGCGAATTGATGGAAAAACTAGCTCCAATAGGGCCAATTTATCAAGCCGGTACCTTATCAGGCAACCCATTAGCGATGGCAGCAGGCCTTGCTTGCCTAACAGAAGTTGCTAAACCCAATACCCATAAACGCTTAGCAGAACTGACGAAAAAACTTGTTACAGGCTTACAAGAAAAAGCGCAACAAGCTGCTACTCCGTTAGTTGTTAATCATGTTGGCGGCATATTTGGTCTATTTTTTACGGCAGCACCACAAATTAACTGCTATCAGGATGCCATGCAATGTGATATTGAGAAATTTAAGCAATTCTTCCATTTCATGTTAGATGAAGGCGTTTATTTGGCACCTTCTGCCTTTGAGGCGGGTTTCATGTCCATTGCGCATAGTGATGAAGATATTGATCGCACAATTAAAGCAGCAGAAAATGCTTTTAATAAGATGAACTAACTGATGATTTATGAAGCCATAAAAAAACCGGCGCTAATTTTTTACCATAGCGCCGGTTTACTAGATTTTTATTACTGTCCAAACATCTCTTTCACCCAAGCAGGTGCATCATTACTTTTGCTCTGTTGTTAATTTAAGTTCAGGTTTGGCTTCAATACTTGTACCACTTGCTGACATAATGCTTGGGGATCCTCTGTCCATACTGACAAAATACGATCTGCACCACCTGCGCAGTTAAAACTGCCATCGATATTCACTCGCATCTCCATAATTCCATCGGGAGAGCAATTATCCAATGCCAATGGAGTCTGATTTTCTAAATAACGACGATATAGATGTAATGCACCACTTGCACCAGTAAGATTTGTCGGACCATTATTATCACGACCAGCCCAAGCAATTGCCACTTCCTTACCATCGATACCAGCAAACCAACTATCACGTAGATCATTTGTTGTTCCGGTCTTACCGGCTAAGTGATATTGAGCAAATTTATTCATTAATGAACGAGATGTTCCACGCTCAACCACTTGTTGCATACCATAAAGTGTTAGATAAGCTGCCTGAGGAGATACTGCCCGCTCTGCAGATGGATAACTTTGATAAAGTTCATTGCCATCACCATCAATCACGGACCGTAATGCCGATAATCCCGCTCGATTGCCGCCGCCACTAATGGTTTGAAACATTTGCGCCGTTTCCATTGGCGTTAAGTTCAAGGCACCTAATAACATTGCCGGCACTTTTTCTATCGCATCACTTGGCACACCAAGACTTACTAATACTTTACTAACCTGATCCAAGCCAACACTCAAGCCAACATTCACCGTCGGAATATTCAGTGAGCTGGCCAAAGCATCAATCAACATGACCTGTCCCCGAAAACGGCGATCATAATTTCTCGGTTCCCATATTTGATTATCAAATTTGACGCTAATCGGCTCGTCAGGTACCCAAGTATTTAAACGAAAACGGTCTGGTTCACTTAATGCGGTAAGATAAGTTGACGGCTTAGCCAGTGAACCAATTGAGCGGCGAGCATTTAACGCTCGGTTAAAACCAGAATATTGTGGTTGTGAGCCACCAACCATAGCGCGAACTTCGCCATTAATACGATCAACCACCACCATCGCGCCTTCCAGATCAGGCAACTTACGTGTTTTACGTAAATCTGCTATCCCCTGTTCGACGGCATTTTCAGCTGCTTGCTGCGAGATTGGATCTAAAGTAGTAAAGATTTTAGCTCCAGAAAGGTTATTTACTCTATCGCCCAATTTTTCAACCAATTCTTCCCGAACGAGCTGCATAAAGGCGGGTTGAGGTGTCAAAACACCGCTTCTGGGTTTAACGCCTAAAGGACGAGCACTCAATATATTATACATTTCATGATCGATAATTTCGCGCGTTTCCAATAGCTTTAACACTAAATTACGACGTTCTAGCGCCAATTTAGGGTTACGCCATGGGTTATATAGTGATGCTCCCTTCACCATACCAACTAATAACGCTTGTTGATCAATACTCAGCTCATCGATTGGACGACCAAAATAGTAGAGGCTAGCAAGGGGAAAACCCCGAATTTGGTCATCGCCGCTTTGTCCTAAATAAACTTCATTTAAGTACAGTTCAAGAATACGTTCTTTGCTATAGCGAGAATCCATTAAAATCGCCATATAAGCTTCATTAGTTTTACGTATTAACGTTCTTTCATTACTTAAAAATAAGTTTTTAACTAATTGTTGAGTTAGCGTACTGCCACCCTGAAGCGTCTTACCAGCCATTAAATTAGCAATAACCGCACGCCCAATAGAATAAATACTTACTCCATCATGCTCATAAAAATGTCGGTCTTCAGTTTCAAGTAATATTTTGACTAAAGAATCAGGAAAATCTTCTCTCGGCAAAACTAAGCGTTGCTCATTGTTCGCCGATTGCATCATGGTGATAAGTTTAGGATCTAGTCGAAAAAAACCAAACGAACGCCCATTTTCCATATTAGTAATATTGGTGAGCCGAGCATGATCAAAACTTAATTTAGCTAAAATCTGTTCTTCTCTTTGATCAGGAAAGGAAAATAGCCGGCGTAACATTTCTATCGTGTTATCTTTAACAATATACTCACCAGGTAAAGTAATTTTATTTACCTGGCGATATTGCATGCCATCTAATAATCGAATCATCTCTTCTTTACTGTAATTCATCCCCGGTTCAAGATTAACCATTCGGCCATAAACTGCAGCTGGTAGATCCCAAACTTTACCATCAAGACGATCACTGATTTTCTGATATAAATAGATACCATAGACACCAACTAACAATGCCAAGACTATGGCAATTTTGACAAACAACCAAAACCAACGCCATCTATCTTTAGGTGGCCGAGACTTATTCTCTTTACTTGCCATTAGTTCTTCTTCCTTGTTGTCATCAATATCTTCATACTCATAATCATAGTTATCTAACCGATTATTTTGATGAGATTTTGATTTTTTACCAGTGGGCTTTTTCTTAGATCTGCGCCCAATGGGTTCATAATTATCTTTGTCATGCATGGTATAAAATCAATCTTTATTTACTATTAGTTTATTTTTAACCCAAGAGTTTAATGATAACTTACAGATATTTCTTTCAGAAATCTCATTAAAATAGCATTTTTATCATAATTAAATAATAAATATCCGCTAAATAGCAGTTTTATACTCTGATAATAAGATTATTACCACTATCTATCCATTAATTTATATGAAAAAGCAACAATTATTAACTTTTAGTGCCAAATATTGTACCATTGCTTTGCCCTTAGCCGTCTCTATAGCTGGGCGACTTTAAAATGATTACAAGTAATTACTCTATATCAGTAAATTTATATTGGAGAAAAACATATATTTTGTAATCAAAATTAAGACGCTTAGCTATAACACTAGCTTGAGGATGCTCTTCTAGCCCAGTATGTGCATAGAGCCCATAATTACTCTGTTTTTTAATTGAGTGTAACCTAAGTCTAATGGCTTAAATAGATGAGGAAAGAGATGCATATCCATTTTCCTTATGATGGGTTCTTAGTATTGGATTATTGTTTTACTTAATAGCCAATTGCAACAAAAATTGTAGAAAAATTATCTTAATTTAACCTATATTAATAGTTTTAAG
Organism: Arsenophonus endosymbiont of Bemisia tabaci Q2; assembly: GCF_902713415.1. Lineage (GTDB taxonomy): Bacteria > Pseudomonadota > Gammaproteobacteria > Enterobacterales > Enterobacteriaceae > Arsenophonus. The sequence continues at coordinate 15,828 of NZ_CACTIE010000006.1, read as the reverse complement.
ACTATATTATTATTAATAAATTGTGATTTTTATCATATTTACCGATGTATTATTTTATAATTATTAAATTGTCGTAAAGTCCTACATTAAATAGTTAGGATATAAATAACGTTGTAAAAGTATAAAAATGTAATTTTCATTCTTTTGGTAGTTAAATGTTATTAATTTTAGCGTAGGGTCACATTTGAATGATAGGAGATTTGATAGAATTGTGCTTCTTCATAGATCTATTTTCACATAATGATATCAATTGAATTTTTACAGGACAGTTAAAAACAACATCTTTAGTAAGCATGGTTGTATAATTTTAACATATTGATTTAGAAAAGTTATTTATAGTAATCGACAATTTTTTGTATTCACTTTACTTACGGTATTTTAGAGTAGACTATAAAATAGTTATATTATTGCGTTTATTTATATGTATAAGATTTTTGAAATTTAGCTAAAATTTAAGTAAACAAAAATTAGTATAGTGAAAAATTAACCAAAATAGTTTTAGAAGATATTTGGTAGTTCTTTCTTATTTTTTTAGTGATAATATTTTAATCATTAAGTTTATCCTGATTATGTTGAGGTGTTGTTGGCTTTTGGATGAGCAAGATAAAACTAAAAATCCGTGGCAATTTATAAATATATAGGTGATTATAATAAGGGTAATGGCTCTAATCGAAAAATAAAGACATATTTATTAGATAAACAATTAGCTAACTCTTTTATTAATAAATTAACTAACAGAACTCATTTTACTAATAGAGAAAGTAGCAATATCCCTTTCTATCATTGTTAATCAATATAAAGGCATACAACATATATAATATTTAAAGATATTTATTTAGTAAATAAATAATTTTTTTGCATTTATTAACAATATGATTAATGAACATCGTTAATGTTAAAATTCCCGTAACAATACTTAACGATACAGCGATTGGAATATGAAAAATATCCATTAATAACATTTTTATACCAATGAAAATTAAGATAATAGATAGCCCGTACTTTAGCATAGAAAATTTTTCAGCAATACCTGATAAAACAAAATACATTGCTCGCAAGCCTAAAATCGCAAATAGATTTGAAGTCAAGACAATAAAAGGATCCGTTGTTACTGAAAAAATGGCAGGAATACTATCCACGGCGAAAATAATATCACTAATCTCAACTAAAATTAATACCATAATTAACGGAGTAACGAATAAAATACCTTGTTGACGAATAAAAAAACGCTCGCCATGTAAAGTATCTGTCATGCGTAAATGAGAACCGACCCATTTTACTAGTGGTTTTTTATCAAACGATTGATCATTTTCTTTAACAAAAAACATTTTTATACCGGTAAATAATAGAAAAATGCCAAAGAGATAAAAAACCCAGTGAAACTGAGAGATTAGCCAACTACCTGTAAAGATCATGATAGTACGCAATACTATCGCACCCAAGACACCATAGATAAGAACTCGGTGCTGTAAATTGACTGCGATTGAAAAATAATCAAATAACATTAACCAAACAAATACATTATCAACAGCTAACGCTTTTTCCAGTAAATAAACGGTTAAAAAAGCCATTGTCTGGCGATTAGCCATCGTTAGGCTAGTTGTCTGTTTAAAATAAAACCATAAACTTAAGACAAACAATAATGCCAAACTAATCCAAATAAAACTCCATACAACAGCCTGTCTTACTGTTATTTCTTTTCCTGGATGCTTACCCTGTAAAGAAATATCAATAAGTAACATAATCGCAATAAGAACAGTAAAGATTGCCCATAATACGGGAGTAGCAACAGAATGCATTTTAGCTCCTAGAAAAGAAAAACGACCGATTCCTACAGAAGGCTCAGCCGTTATAATCCATTTTAGTCTTTATAGGTTTCTATTCCACTAATTTAAATTATAAGTAAACCTTGCCCGCTGGCAAGGTCTCACTTACAACACAAAAACTACTTTGATATCCACCTGTGATGCCCAGTTACCGGGTGCATAACACCGTAATGACCATAGACCGGCTAAAGAAGTTACTCCCCTTTGCTAGCTATTAAAATAAAAGATCTGCTAGCGAAACACAAGATATAAGTAAATGTACTTCATGAATTATAAAAAAATAAAATATAAAATAGAGAGTCAATTTCAACGAAAAATTTGCTATTTAGTTATTTATGATTTTGTTAGAGTATTACACTAGTCTAATATATTATGCTTATATCTGAATTTAATATTTAGGCTCATACTACAACCCTTTTAACTAGGTTCACATTATCTCTAATAAGGGATAATAGGTAATAACTCCCAATTAGGTTTAAAGATCACGGTATTTAGGAAACACTTGATGGAATTAGTTAAAGAACTTTTTTTTGCACTCTGGCATCAAGATTACAATATGCTAATGAATCCTTCATTAGTATGGGCTATCTACATTATATTATTTATAATATTATTTTTGGAAAATGGAATATTACCTGCCGCTTTTTTACCCGGTGACAGTTTACTCATTCTAGTAGGCGTCCTAATAGCTAAAGACACTATCAATTATCCATTGACAGTTATTATCTTAACCGCAGGTGCCAGTTTGGGTTACTGGGTAGGCTATCTTCAGGGTAGATGGCTAGGAAATAATAAAATTGTGCAAAGCTGGCTTTTTCATTTACCTGAACATTATCACCACCGTGCTTATGGCCTGTTTCATCGCCATGGTTTAGCAGCGCTGCTTATTGGCCGCTTTCTTGCTTTTATCAGGACCATCCTACCTACCATCGCCGGCCTATCCGGTTTACCTGATAAACGCTTCCAGTTTTTTAATTGGCTTAGTGGATTACTTTGGGTATTGATTTTAACTAGTATTGGTTATGTATTCGGTAAAAGCCCATTCTTTCAATACTACGAACGCCAAATCATGAGTATTTTGATGTTGATCCCGCTTTTTTTGCTTTTTATTGGCCTAATAGGCAGTATAACCGTAGTACTAAAGAAAAAATTTAAGCGCCTTAATCCCTAAATCCAAACTAACTTATGCTGTTGCCTACTTTCCTGGTAACAGCATAGCTTTCGGTCAAACCGTTTATCAAATTTTCATACCAGTATAATTATTTTTATATTTCAATATAACAAATTTTAAATTACCTTAAATGAGATATAGATTGATTTTATTGGTTCTTTTACTATTCTCAAAGAATAAGAGTGATAATAATTAACATTATTTATTGAGAGAGGTTAACGTTATGAAAAATAAAGAAAACCTGCGTACAGAGTTAAAATTATTAGCGGATTCTTTGGAAGAAGTTTTGTACAATACAAAAAATAAATCCAAAGCAGAAATTGACAAAATTCGCCGTAAAGCAGAAAAAGCGTTAGATGATTCTCGCCAAAAACTGAGTGATGTAAGCCGTAAAATTATTCATCAAACTAAGGAAGTTGCTGGCCGTGCTGATGATTATGTACATGAAAATCCATGGACAGGTATTGGTGTTGGTGCCGCTGTCGGGCTGGTATAGCTAAGCGTTTTAATTTTGATTACAAAATATATGTTTTTCTCCAATATAAATTTACTGATATAGAGTAATTACTTGTAATCATTTTAAAGTCGCCCAGCTATAAATGATGTCATCAAAATTAAGTCGCTTAGCTATACTTATGCCATGATGGCAGAATTGAAAAAGGGCGATACCGCTATCTATTTTCGCGAATATAAAGCCAACGAAGGAAAAGTTAAAGCTAATATTCGCAGTGTTACTAACGAACAATTAAAAACAATTGTCTCACGCATACGCCAAGTTGTTACTGGAGTCAAATAATGGGAAAACAATTAACCCCTAATTTCTATCATGATCGTGTTTGTCTCAATGTTCTGGCAGGCTCTCACCAAAATGCTAAAGAGATTGATCAAGCCGCTGAAACTTATGTTGTGGTTGGCGTGCTGTCAAAAAACTATACTGACTTAAATAGTGCTATTGACGATATGGTTAAATATGCTGATGAAATTGATAATGCACTTTCTGTCGGTTTAGGTGCAGGCGATCCTAATCAATCTAGTATGGTTTCGCAGATTGCTAAAGTCATTCAGCCGCAACATGTAAACCAGGTATAGCTGGGCGACTTTAAAATGATTACAAGTAATTACTTTATATCAGTAAATTTATATTGGAGAAAAACATATATTTTTGTAATCAAAATTAAGACGCTTAGCTATATTTACTGGTCCCGCAACCAGTCGTGCATTATTAGGTCAAGATCAGACTATTGTGAATGCGCTTATTTCGCCAACCCCTGAAGTGGGTAAAGTAAAAATTTCTACCGGGCCGCTAAGCTCAAATTATCCAGACGCCATTTTTCCTGTTGAAACGGCAATTGCAATGTTAAAAGATATGGGCACAAGTTCTGTGAAATTTTTTAATATGGAAGGGTTAAAATATCGCGAAAAATATCAAGTTGTTGCAGAAGCTTCTGCTAGCTGTGATTTTTATCTTGAACCAACTGGCGGTATCGACTTAAACAATTATAGCTAAGCGTCTTAATTTTGATTAAAAAAATATATGTTTTTCTCCAATATAAATTTACTGATATAGAGTAATTACTTGCAATCATTTTAAAATCGCCTAGCTATACACCGAAACACCGAAACACCGAAATTCTCAAAATTCCATTAAATGCTGGTGTAAAGAAAATTATTCCTCATATTTATAGCTCTCATTGATAAAGCAACCGGTAATACGCGTCCTGAGGACGTTAAAAAATTATTTGAAATGACTAAGCAATGTTTATAGACGCTATTGATAATAAATAATCGGTTTATCAATTTTATTGCACTCTAAATAGTCTAAAAGTAAAACCCTATTGTAATTTTACTTAAAATGGGGTTTTTAATGTTTTAGAGTCAGCCGATAAGCCGGATTCTGTCGTGGACAACCATTCATCTAGGCCAGCACTTGCGCACTGACTCAAGCAGCCTATACCCGGGTTCGATGCGGGCCGCATCTAGTGAACCCCTATTTGGCCTTGCTCCGGGTGGAGTTTACCGTGCCGCAAACTATTGCCAGTTGCGCGGTGCGCTCTTACCGCACCTTTTCACCCTTACCTGTGCTTAATAGCCATCGGCGGTTTGCTCTCTGTTGCACTAGTCGTAGGCTTTCGCCTCCCAGACGTTATCTGGCACCCTGTGCCCTATGGAGCCCGGACTTTCCTCCCCTTTATTAACAATTACCTAGGGTAATCAACAATAAAGCAGCGGTTGTCTGGCTAACTCCAACGCCGAATTATAGGGATTTAACATTAATTTGTATAGTTGTTTATCACAACTGGCCAACAACTAATCTACTTGATTGCACTATCAGCACTAACTTCTTGTTCAAGACTATATTTATATAGTGCATTCTTCTTTAAACCATAAATTTTTGCCGTAATAGCCGCCGCCTTCTTTAACGGCAATGATTGCTCTAGTAACGTTAACGTTTTTTTTACCTCTGAGGAAATAACTACTTCACCCTCCTGTTGTGCTCTATATCCCTGAACCACCAATACCATTTCGCCACGAGAACGATTTTCATCAACTTTTACCCAATCAAGTAGTTCTCCAACCAGCAAACCATGAATAGATTCCCAAGTTTTTGTTAATTCGCGAGCTAAGAGAACATAACGCTCAGTGCCCCAAATAGCGACCATATCTCCTAATGTGTCTAACAAACGATGTGGTGATTCATAAAAAATAAGTGTTCTCGACTCCTCCATTAACGCTTGCAATACCTCTTGTCGACTCTTGCGTTTTGCTGGCAAAAATCCCTCATAACAAAAGCGATCTGAGGCGATACCGGCAGCGGAAAGGGCCGTAATTGCTGCGCATGGCCCAGGCAAAGGAACTACCAGAATACCTGCTTGGCGACAAGATTTTACCAAATGATAACCAGGATCATGAATTAGCGGTGTGCCTGCATCAGAAACTAACGCTATACTTAGTCCCTGTTTTAATTGAGGAATTAATTGATCTGTTTTCTGTTGTTCATTATGATCATGTAAGGAAATCATGCGGGTATTGATAGCAAAGTGTTGCAATAATAAACGCGTACGCCGGGTATCTTCCGCTGCAATAAGATCTACCTGCTTAAGGATCTGCAATGCACGCAGAGTGATATCATCCAAATTACCAATAGGAGTTGCTACAATATATAGTGTTGATACCATCTCTACCTCTATATCTTGATTAAGTTCATTCATTGTTTATTCCGAATAACCAATTAAAATTGAGCAATAATAATTACATGACTGGACAAAGTATGCGTTCTTCAATTTTTGTTAAAAAAGGCTTGATATGTATAGCGATACTATCCTCTCTTTTGTTAGTAGGATGTCATTCCTCACTAGATCAAAGTAAACCGACTGCCCATGCAACCATACAAGCAAGCTCTGAAATCAGCCATTATCAATCAATTATTGATCCGGCTAATGGTACACCATCTGCTGAAGCTTTGCGCGCCTATATCGCGCAAGAACCCCTATTAAAAAATAAGGTTAATCACCAGAAAAATATTGATGATTTTTGGCAAATGTTAATCAGTTTGTCTGATGAACAAGTTCAAAAATTAGCTGTTAGGGCAGATGAAAATGTCTTACAAGGTAAGATTAATCTGCTTGATTTATATCATAATAACTACCAAGATCCGGCGGCATTACAAAATGCATTTAATGACTGGAAAATACGCTATCCAGACAATCCGGGTGTTAAAACTTCCCCAACAGCACTAATACAAATCATTCATCAATCTTCAATCAGTAGAAACCCTAAAATTGGTCTATTCTTGCCTTTAAGTAAGTAATAACGGTAAAATATTTTCTGAAGCGATTTTACAAGGTTTCCTTGATGCCCAAAAAGGTTTACCCATCGATCTGATAACCGCAACCAGCTCATCCGAGCAAAATAGCCAAAATAGTGATCCCGTTCAAAGTATTATTGATTCAATTACTAGCAGTAGCAATAATGTAACGCAGGAAAAAAATCCACAAACCCCATCGCTTGTTATTGACAATGCACCTATTAATAATCAAAAGGTTAAAGTATACGATACCAATACTCAATCGATTGAGTCACTCTTGCAACAAGCTGAACAGGATGGCATTTTACCTTAGTTGTCGGGCCACTTTTAAAACCGGATGTACTTAAAGCTATTCAAATAAATACTCCATTAAATCTTTTGAAATTAAATGAATTAGATAATGATAAAATGCCGCTTAAAAATAATGTCTCTTACTTTTCTCTGTCGCCTGAAGATGAAGCGGTTAATGCAGCTCGTCATATGGGGAAAAAGGGCAAACAAGTACCCTTGATCCTGATCCCTTCTTCTCCTTTTGGGGAACGTATCGCAAATATATTTGCACAAGAGTGGCAAAAATTGAAACAAACCCCAGTTCGTCAACAAAGTTTTGGTAATATTGATAGCCTAAAAGCTAGAACTGCTCAAAATACTGGAATACAGATGATAGGCACGTCAATAGTAATTGCCGAACAGCAAAATACCAACGATACGGCAGAGGCGATTGATGCGGTGTATATTCTCTCGCCACAAGTGATGAATTGTCATTGATTAAACCGATGATAAATATCGCAACCGACAGTCGCACACGTCCAATGCTTTATGCCAGTTCTCGTAGTCATCAAACAGATTTAAGCACTGATTATTATCTGGAAATGGAAGGCTTGCAATTTAGTGAAATCCCTTTATTTTCCGGCGCTAATTCCACTTTACTAACTCAAGCTAATCAACGACTCTCTGCTGATTACTCGCTAATTCGTCTTTACGCTATGGGAACTGATGCCTGATTATTAGCCAATCATTTCAATCAATTACAACAATATGATATCGAACTAAATGGAGCCACAGGCAAACTAAGTGTAAATAGTAACAATTGCGTAATTTTTCGTACCCTGCCGTGGTTGAAATTTAAACAAGGAAAAGTTCAATTGATTTAATAAATTGTAAGTTAAAAGTAAAATTTGTCAGCCAATAGATAAAAATAGAGTAAAATAGTGACTAAAGTGTCATTTGAACGACACCCTCAGCTTATAGATAAGGATATCCGCTATGCTAAAATCGCCAAATTTATCTTGGATACAAGGACGTTACTTCGAATATAAAGCCAAACAATTCTTACAACAACAAGGACTGCAATTTATTAGCCGCAATGTGAGTTTCCCGGTTGGAGAAATTGATTTAGTTATGAAAGATCAACACACTTGGGTTTTTGTTCAAGTACGCTTTCGCCGCCATGATAACTTCGGTAATGCATTGATGTCAGTAACTTTAAACAAACGAAAAAAATTACTTGCAGCCGCTAAATTATGCCTGCTTAAACAAAATGAAAACATAGAAACCGCTTTATATCGTTTTGATATTTGTGCTACTACCAACAATCAATTTGAATGATTACCAAATGCCTTTAGTGACTATGATGCCATCCACTAATTATATGTAAGTAGGTCTTAACGTGTTGGAGAAAATTAAAGCCTGTTTTACCGAAAGTATTCAAACACAAATTGCCGCTGCTGAAGCATTACCCGATGCTATTTCTCGTGGAGCGATTATGATCGTTCACGCCTTGCTAAATGGTAATAAAATCTTATGTTGCGGCAGTGGCGGCTCAGCAGTTATTGCACAACGCTTTGCGACCAGTATGATCAATCAATTTGAAGCTGAACGTCCGAGTCTACCCGCTTTATGTCTTAACACAGACAATGCGATTATAACCTCGATCGCTAATGGCCAAAAACCCGAAGAGGTATATGCAAAACAAGTGCGTGCATTAGGCCAATCTGGTGACGTACTTCTTGCAATTGCCACCAAAGGCGATAGTCGCGTTGTGATAAAAGCGGTTGAAGCTTCACTCGCTCGTGATATGACGATTGTGGCCTTAACCGGTCATGATGGCGGAGAATTAGCCGGTTTATTAGGCACACAGGATGTAGAAATTCGAATACCTTCGCAAAGAAGCATCAGAATTCAAGAAGTTCACCTATTAACAGTTAACTGTTTATGTGATCTAATCGATAATACACTTTTTCCGCATCAAGATGACTAAGGAGTAATAATGAGACTATTTCCTCTAATTACCATAATATGCAGTACCCTTTTATTACAAGGATGCATTGGGGCTGCTGTAATAGGCTCAGCGGCGGTCGCTACAAAAAGTGCGACGGATCCAAGAAGTGTCGGTCGCCAAGTCGATGATGGAACATTAGAAGCCCGCGTTAGTGCTGCTATTAACAAAGACCAAGAAATTACCCGCAATGCACGTATTATTACTACAGCTTATGGAGGTAAGATACTGCTTACCGGCCAAGCGCCCGCTCTTGCATTAGCTGAAAGAGCGAAACAGATAGCAACCAAAGTAAAAGGTGTTGAAGCAGTTTATAATGAGATCCGTCAGGCAACGCCGGTTGATCTTGGTACGGCGTCTAAAGATACCTGGATAACCACCAAAATAAAATCACAAATTCTTACCAATGATTCGGTTAAATCATCAACCGTCAAAGTTATTACCGAAGGTGGAGAGGTATTTTTACTTGGTATTCTAACTCAACGGGAAGGAGCTGCTGCTGCAAAAATCGCCAGTGAAACGGATGGCGTTAAACGCGTAACTACTGCATTTACCTACCTTAATTAATATTTTCTCATTCAATATAAAAAGTGATTATCTTTCTAATTTTTTTCCCGGCAGCCACAAGGCCGGGTAAGAAATTTTAGAGTAGCGCTCTTTAGCTGCTATATTTCACGACGCTCAATAACCTTTGCTATCTTTAACGAAAATAAAATATTTTTAGTACTATTTCTTAAAATAACCCAATCCTAAAAAAACCTACATCAACCAATTAAGCAACTTTCCTCGAGCCTCGAGATTTAATCGCTTCTGTTATTACCTGAAGTTAATATATTGACAACAATAATTATTTTACATCTAAAGCATAATCTAATGAAATAATATAGCTAAGCGACTTAATTTTGATGACATTATTTATATGAGCTATTCAATTGATTTTAGACGTAAAGTGATATTTACGATGGAAGAAGAAGGGTTGAGTATCCGAGAAACAGCGAAGCAATTTCGGATTGGCTCTGCATCTGTATCGCGTTGGATTAATCAAATAGAGCCAAAAGCATCGACTACGCGTCAGCGAAAAATCGATAAATCCGAGTTGATAAAAGATGTTGAACAATATCCAGATGCTTACCCAAAAGAGCGTGCAGAGCGTTTTGGCGTTTGTCAGAAGGCTATTTGGCAAGCTCTTAAAAAAATGGGAGTGACCTATAAAAAACTCTACGTCATCCGAAAGCCGACGAAAACACTCGACAAACGTTTCAACAAAAAAACAACAGTATGAAAAAGAAGGAAAGCATATTGTTTTTATTGATGAAAGTGGTTTTTCACACGATACCCCGCGGACTCACGGCTATTCCCCGAAAGGTCAACGGTGTCTTGGTCTCAAGAACTCGGGAGCTAAAAGAAGAACAAATGTTATCGGCGCTTTATTGGGCACAACGCTGTTTGCTATCGGATTATTTGATATCAATATTAACAGCGATGTTTTCTATGCATGGGTCACCCAAGTCCTTATCCCAGTACTTCCTAAAAACAGTGTAATCATGATGGATAATGCAACTTTTCACAAGAAACAGAGTATTCAACAACGCATCATCGATGCGGGGCATATGGTGGAATATTTGCCTACCTATTCGCCAGATCTTAATCCAATTGAACATGAATGGGCACAAGCTAAATGCAAAAAAAGAGCGCTCGGATGCGACACAGATATTTTGTTCGTACTCAATATGGTGTAATCAAAATTAAGTCGCTTAGCTATATCACTAATGAACACATTACCCGTCATCAATATAACGCGCATGGTTTATTAATAAAAAGTATTGATCCACGGTTATATGAACAACAAAAAATGACCCGATGATAAAACCTAATTTTTATTACCACACATCACTAAATAGTATAGTTTTAGCTACTAACAGTGTTGATGCCGGAACGACTTTTGATCTGCATGATATAGCTAAGCGTCTTAATTTTGATTACAAAATATATGTTTTTCTTCAATATAAATTTACTGATATAGAGTAATTACTTGTAATCATTTTAAAGTCGCCCAGCTATATTTGCTGCTTATGTTGGTAATAATCCCACTAGTCGATTCGTTGGCCGCAGTTTAGGCGATAAAATATTTTCATTTTTCTTACGTAAAATTTCAGTTGGCGATCCCAATGAATGGATGGGAAGCGCAATTGGTGCGACCATTTTGGGGATTGGATCTGCGTTACAATTGACCATCACAAATCGCTATTTTCAGTATGTTACCGGTAAATTTATTCAATTTTAAAACTGGCTTGGAGGCAATGCAATGAATTTAATGAAACGCTTTATTCTACCCGATGCCGATGCAGAAAAAGCCTTAGCAATCGCTGCTGTTCGTAGCACAGCTCGAAGAATGGTTCGAGACGGTGTATCTTTCTAACTATTTTTTATAGTTAATAAAAAATTGCTAAAGACTGATGTCCTCCCTCTTCCGTGTATTAATTATACTTCTGGTTGATAGACGGCAGGATAGATTTATCAACAAACTTCTATCTAACTGATTTCATTTTCAACCAAACGACTAGTATATTCAGAACTCTTTATTCAGTTAAAAATCAAATGATGATTAAAGTTATTATTTAGCAATCAAATATGAAGCCAGTAACAGGACTGATATTTTCAGAATAAAATGCTGAAAAAATTTCATTACTATATTCTGATGAGCCATTCAGTCAGCAATGAAGCCATTATTTTTCAGAAAATTCTTATCATCCAATTGCTGCATATGCTGAAGTATCCAGTATCCACGCTTGACGAATTAATAAATCATTAGATGGTTTTTTACTTAATAAGCTAGCGGATTTTTTAAAATAGCAGCTAATCGTGCAGATTTAACTGCATTTAATTGATTTTCCGACTTTTTAAAATAAAATTTTGCTGCTTTTCTACGCCAAAAATACCCTCATCGAACTCAGCAATATTCAAATAAATCGTCAAAATCCGCTTTTTAGACCACATAACTTCAATTATCCGCGTCATAATAGCTTCAACTCCTTTACGAAGCCAGCTTCTCCCATCTCATAATCAAAGATTTTTACAACTTGTTGAGTTATAGTTGAAGCTCCTCTAATAGGTTTTTTACTAGCCGAATTTTGGTTGATAGCACTTTCTATTGCCTGAAAATCAAATCCCCAATGATTTGGGAAATTTTGATTTTCCGCGGAAATCGCTGCAATTAACATCTTCGCTGAGATGGCATTAAGCTCAACCCAGGCGAAACAAGAAGCATAAGAAAAGTTTAATGATAACCAAGCGTTAATTTCTCTTTCTAGCATGACCATCAAAAACGGAACAGGCAAAAATTTGAAAATCAAAAATGTTATTAACCAACAAGAAAATAAGATTAATAATGCTCTTTTTAACCAATGCCATAATAATAATAAGTAAACTAACATAACTAACGGCTTGCCAGTTCAATTACTTTTTTAAGTAATTTATTAATTTCTTGCCATGCTTCATTTACTGATGATGCTAAGATATAAACGGGTGTTGTTATTACTTTATTATCTTCATCAAGCACAATATCATCAAAGGAACAAATAATATATGTTCCTCCCATTTGTTCTATTTGAGCAATAGTTTTTTATCATTGCCTATTGTTAACTTTACCACTTTGTTTAAAATTTTAGGTAACATAACAGGCGCAATACACATCAATCCCATGGGCTTACCTTGTTGATGAATTTCGCGACAAAATGTTAATAAATCTTTATCTATTTCACAATCACTTCCTTTAATAGCAAAATTAGATAAATTTTTTGCGACCCCAAAACCACCAAGAATAATGACTGCACTAAATTTATTTGCATCAGCAGATCATAAAGGCGCTATTTTCCTACGAGAAATACGTGCAGACTGTACCATTATGTTCCTTTTTTCTTGATTTTCTGTCCATTTATATGATTAATAACATCTAGTTGCTCTCTATTAGGTGCAAAAAAATATTTCAACATCATTTTCACTCAAAGATAACATAGTAAGTACTGATTCATGGATTTCACTGTCATCGAATACACCACATCCGCTTAAAATTACTGCAGTAGGTTTCATATTTGACTCCATTTGTAGTAGATTGTTACTAATTCATTTAATGTGATAACATGGAACTTGATCACAAATTTTAATGAATCTTGTAACAAAAACGATTATATTTGTTATGCTGATTGGCTGACAAAAAATAAAGGTTTCTATTTTACTCACCATCTAGATTTATTCATATCATAATTGGTGAGAAAAAACCATTTGCCTGGTGTTGGCGCAGTATTCGCGCACCCCAACTTCGGTTGGGATTATCTTTTTTCAGCGCCGACTAACCATCGTTTCAAAACTTTAACATCTTTTTGCCAATCTACTTTTAATTCATCAAACCATTCGTGAATATTATCCCACCAGGCAGGTAAATCAGGAGATTGGAGCTGTTGAGCTAACTGCTGGAGATGGCGCAAACCAATTGCACTTGCTGCACCTTTAATTTTGTGGGCTTCTAAAACAATCCCATTTCGGTCTTTGGCCACAATATTAGAATCCAATAAAGATAGGTATCCTGGCATGACATTTTCAAAGATCTTTATGCTCTCTTCAATCAGTTTTTGTCCAACTAATTCGAAATATTGGTTGAGCATATTGATATCTAATACCTCATCATGATTGGCAAGTTGTTTTAGCGGAATGCTGATGGATTTATTTTTACAATCGGTCAAATATTTTTCAATAATCTTTATTAATGCACTTACCGACACTGGTTTACTCAATACATCATCGATACCGGCAGCAAGATACTCTTTTTTTTCTTTCAATACATTAGCTGTTAATACAATTAAAGGTGGAAGTTTATCATTAGCATAGATTTGACGAAACTGACGTGCAATATCGAGACCGGTCGTATCAGGTAGTTGGATATCCAATAAAACCAAATCGTAACTACCAATTTTAAACATTTTTAGTGCTTCTTTTCCATTCATAGCAACATCAACGGTATAGCCTAATTTTTCTAATACAGATCGTGCGACGATGATATTTAATTCAATATCTTCCACCAAAAGAATATGCAACTTGGGTCGTAAAACAGCTTCTGCTGTTGGAGTCTCAACCGTTTTTGCTACAATGGGCGCTATAACGGATACAGTGAAGCAAGAACCTACCCCTAATGTACTATCGACCTGTATATCTCCCCCCATGCTTTGCGCTAACCGTTTAGAAACAGCAAGACCAATTCCAGTACCCGTTTCTGGTCGGCAACCAGCACTACCCTTTACCTGATAGTACATGGCAAAAATTTTTTTTTGCTCCTCTTTTGGGATGCCAATACCGCTATCAATAACCTGAATAAAAAGTTGCTCATGTCCTTCATACCAAATACGAACTTTGATCTCACCCTGTTGGGTAAATCTGACGGCATTACCAATTAAATTCCATAGTATTTGCCGTAACCGTGTTGCATCAGTAATAATCTTGCTCGGTAAATTTTCTTTTACTTCTAAGATAAATTTTAAATCTTTAGGTTGTACTAAAAGCCCCGATAAATTTTCAAGATCAGAAATAAATTCATTAAAATCAATTTGTTGACTATCTAAACTAACCTTGCGGCGTTCAATCTTATCCATCTCAATAATATCATTGAAAATATTACCTAAAGTAATAGCGCTGACATGAATAGTTTTCAAATAATTTGTTTGTTCATCGGTTAATTCAGTATCGAGTAATATACGACTCAGTCCAACAATCCCATTAAGCGGCGTACGAAGCTCATGACTGATGGTTGAAATAAACGTTGTCTTATCCCTATTGGCATTTTCTAACGCTTCCTGATAATGCTTACGCTCGGTAATATCGCGTCCAAACCCTACTAACCCATGGCGTTTTCCAACCCGATCATAAAACGGGACTTTACGTATTTCAAAGCATGCTTTCCGTCCATCGGGATATACCAACCATTGTTCATAGGTCAATGACACATTATGACGAAATACTTTTTCATGAGTTTCCAGCTCCTTTTCGGCAACTTCCTCACCATAAATTTCACGATAAGTTAGCCCAATAAGCAGCTTTTCACTGCGACCTGTCAATAATTCCATTGCTCGATTATAATAAGAAAAATCATTATTTTCATCACGATAATAAACAAGATCAGGTGATGCATCTAAAAATGATTGTAATAATATAGACTGCTGTTCAAACTCAAGTTGTGTCTGCTCACGGCGCTTCATCTCTTTTTGCAATTTTTCTAATAATTCTAAATGTGCCTTTTTTATTTTTTCACGCTCTGCAATTTCCAAATTGAGCTGAGCAATATTTCCTTTAAGTTTCTCAGTAAGCTCGGCATCACGCTTACGCATAACTTCTAATTTATCAACCATGCCTGATAAACGACGACGAGACTCTTCAAGTTGTTCGACCACAACAGAAAGAAAATAGACCGCCCAAGGCGTAATAATCAATCCAAAAAAGATAGAGCGAACCAAATCAATATTATGAACATTGCCATATAATAAAATATCAACCGCGATCTGTAATACCATAGCTAATACGAAAAGTGCTGTGGCTAATAGTAAGGAAAATCGAATTAAGCCAAGCTTCATCATTAAATCAACATAATATTGAGCAAGTCCTTTAAGCAGCTTCATACACACTCCGATACAAAAAATCAGGTTAAATCATAACTTATATAGATAAAAAACAGAGGGATCTAACATACATTATGAGGGATAAT
>NZ_CACTIE010000005.1 GCF_902713415.1 Arsenophonus endosymbiont of Bemisia tabaci Q2 | reverse complement strand
GTATTTGATACTCTCCCTCAATCATGAGATAACTTATTTTATAACACGTAGCGTCGGGGGTCCTTTCGGTGGAATCGGCGACTCATCATCAGAAGATGAAATCGGCGTTATTTCTTGCGCTTCGTTTGACAACTCAGTATCACTAACCAGTACTAAATTTTGACTTTGAGCAATAGAATTGCCTGCAGCATCCTCATATTCTAGCTCAGGTTCAAACATTATTCCTGCTCCATTTTCGCGCCCATAGATAGCAATAATAGCGCTCATAGGTACTTCAACATGGCGAGGAACGCCACCAAAACGGCCATTGAAGCTGACAATTTCATTAGTCAGTTCTAAATTACCGACAGCAGAAGGTGTAATATTTAAAATAATCTGTCCTTTATTCGCATATTCCATCGGTACATTTACGCCAAAAATATTAACATCCACAACTAAATGGGGTGTCATATTATTGTCGAGAAGCCATTCATAATGAGCCCTAAGAAGATAAGGACGACGTGGCGACATTCCTAACAATTCCATAATAAATTAACCTGTGGTAGATAAAAGCATCTCACGCTCAGCTTCAGTTAATGAAGCAAGGAAAGAGTCTCGCTCAAATACACGTTCCATATAAGAACGAATACCCTCTGTTTCTTTTCCTTTAGGAATGTCGATCTTCCAGTAAGGTAAACGCCATAAAAGGGGAGCTAAATAGCAATCAACTAGACTAAATTCTTCGCTCATAAAAAACGGTCTTTCTTTAAAAATTGGCGAGATTGCTATCAGTTCCTCCCTTAACTGCTTACGGGCAGCCTCAGCTTGAGGATCCTTGTTTTCAATCTTATACATCAAAGAATACCAGTCCTTGTCTGTCCGATGTATCATCAAACGACTATTACCACGAGCAACGGGATAAACAGGCATCAATGGTGGATGCGGAAAGCGTTCATCAAGATATTCCATAACAACACGGGAATCATACAATGTTAATTCTCTATCAACCAGCGTTGGTACTGTTTGGTAAGGATTTAGATCAATCAAATCTTGAGGCAAATTACCCGCTTCAACATTCTCAATCTCAACGCTCACGCCTTTTTCTGCCAACACGATCCGCACTTGATGGCTAAATATGTCGGTCGGCCCGGAAAACAGTGTCATTACCGAACGTTTGTTGGCAGCGACAGCCATGAAAACCTCCAAGTTTTATTAAAAAAGAATAAACGGCCATAATATAATTAATTAGGCCATTCTTACATGTTTAAAATGCTGGTGAACTAATTTAGTCGGTTAACAGACATTTGACCTTTATTTATTAAACTACAATTAATACATGTTATTTCCACCAAATCAGGTGAGAAATAGATAAGAAAATAATGGCCTATAGTTTATCAGATTTTGTTCAATATGGGGGAAAGCTTGACAAGCTTTTATGATAAATGTAAAAAATTAAAGCAATTTTTTATTGAAAAAATTAATAACAAAAAAATTAAATTAATAATCGCAAAATAATATAAATTTATAACATGTTAAAAGCCCGCCTTTAGGCGGGCTTTTTTTACTAATTTTTTGTAAAAACAAGAAATTAACGTTTAGAGTATTGTGGACGACGACGTGCTTTACGCAGTCCCACTTTTTTACGCTCAATAGAACGCGCATCACGAGTAACAAACCCAGCTTTACGTAGTTCTGAACGTAGTGTCTCGTCATATCCCATCAATGCACGTGTAATACCATGACGGATTGCACCTGCTTGACCAGAAATCCCACCACCTTTAACGGTAATGTATAGATCCAGTTTCTGTAACATATCAACCAATTCTAACGGTTGGCGAACAACCATTTGCGCCGTTTCGCGGCCAAAATATTCTTCTAGGCTACGTTGATTGATAGTAATATTACCGCTACCTGTCTTAATGAAGACACGTGCGGAAGAGCTTTTCCGGCGACCAGTGCCGTAGTATTGATTTTCAGCCATTGCCTATATCCATCCCGATTAAATGTCAAGAATTTGCGGCTGCTGTGCCGCGTGGTTGTGATCACTACCCGCATAAACTTTCATTTTACGGTACATCTCACGACCAAGAGGTCCTTTGGGTAGCATACCTTTAACCGCAATTTCAATTACACGCTCAGGGTGACGGGCAATCATTTCTTCGAAGGTCGCTTGTTTGATACCACCGATATAACCAGTATGGCGATAGTAGATTTTGTCTTCACGCTTGTTACCAGTAACAGCAACTTTTTTTGCATTAACAACAATGATGTAATCACCAGTATCGACATGCGGAGTATATTCCGCTTTATGCTTGCCGCGCAAACGACGAGCTATTTCAGTTGCAAGACGGCCTAAAGTTTTTCCATCTGCATCAACAACGTACCAGTCACGTTTTACGGTTTCTGGTTTAGCTGTAAAAGTTTTCATTAAAGCTTACCCATATATAAGTTACATGTTGGCGAACACTCATATTTTATAAAAATACTTCACCATGTTCACGCTAATTTTTGTCCAGTAAATCCTACCCCTTCGAGTAGTCAAACTGACATTAATGCAAAATTTTGGGAAGTAAAAAACTTGCTGTAACGTGGGGTGGCAAAGATTATAGAGAAATTTTCGCCAAAAATCGACCCAAAAAATAAATTTCTCGTCAATTTATTGTATTATTACCCGCTAATCAAGCTATATGAGGTAATTTCAGGTATTCCTCACTCTGCATTTCTTGCAATCTTGATAAACAGCGTTGATATTCAAAACGTAACAAATTCCTTTTGTAAAGTTTATCCATTGCTACCTCAGCATTAATAATCAACTTAACTTTTCGTTCATAAAACTCATCAATCAGCGCGAGAAAACGCCTGGCTAGATCTTCATGGAGTTCTGACATCAATAAAACATTATACAGTATTACCGTATGATAATCTTTTGCTAAGACGATATAGTCATTTTGAGTACGTGCATCTTCACATAATATAGCTAAGCGACTTAATTTTGATGACATTATTTATATGAGCTATTCAATTGATTTTAGACGTAAAGTGATATTTACGATGGAAGAAGAAGGGTTGAGTATCCGAGAAACAGCGAAGCAATTTCGGATTGGCTCTGCATCTGTATCGTGTTGGATTAATCAAATAGAGCCAAAAGCATCGACTACGCGTCAGCGAAAAATCGATAAATCCGAGTTGATAAAAGATGTTGAACAATATCCAGATGCTTACTAAAAAGAGCCTGCAGAGCGTTTTGGCGTTTGTCAGAAGGCCATTTGGCAAGCTCTTAAAAAAATGGGATTGACCTATAAAAAACTCTACGTCATCCGAAAGCCGACAAAAACACTCGACAAACGTTTCAATAAAAAACAACAGTATGAAAAAGAAGGCAAGCATATTGTTTTTATTGATGAAAGTGCTTTTTCACACGATACCCCGCGGACTCACGGCTATTCCCCGAAAGGTCAACGGTGTGTTGGTCTCAAGAACTGGTGGGGAGTTAAAGGAAGAACAAATGTTATCGGCGCTTTATTGGGCACAACGGTGTTTGCTATCGGATTATTTGATATCAATATTAACAGCGATGTTTTCTATGCATGGGTCACCCAAGTCCTTATCCCAGTACTTCCTAAAAACAGTGTAATCATGATGGATAATGCAATTTTTCACAAGAAACAGAGTATTCAACAAGTCATCATCGATGCAGGGCATATGGTGGAATATTTGCCTACCTATTCGCCAGATCTGAATCCAATTGAACATAAATGGGCACAAGCTAAATGCAAAAAAAGAGCGCTCGGATGCGACACAGATATTTTGTTCGCACTTAATATGGTGTAATCAAAATTAAGTCGCTTAGCTATACTTTAATACCGCAAAATACTATGAAATCATTAGCAATAACTTTTCCCACTTTCACTTATAGCCTTTTAACAGGTATAGTGACTGCTATACTGTGAATCTATAGCTGAGCAACTTTAAAATGATTACAAGTAATTACTCTATATCAGTAAATTTATATTAGAGAAAAACATATATTTTGTAATCAAAATTAAGACGCTTAGCTGTATTTCTATGAAAATAAATGTTGTTTTGTTAATGAAGGAGTCAACATGACTTGGGAATATGCACTAATCGGTCTAATTGTAGGTTTCATTATTGGTGCACTAGTAGTTCGCTTCGGTAATACCAAGCTACGCAACCAACAAGCTTTACAAGCTGAACTTGAAAAGAAAAACCATGAATTGGAAGAATATCGTAAAGAATTGGTCAGCCATTTTGCGGGTAGTGCAGAGTTACTCGATAACATGGCGCAAGATTATCGTCAACTCTACCAGCATATGGCAAAAAGTTCTCATGAATTGATGCCTGATATGCCAATACAAAACAACCCTTTTAACTATCGTTTGACTGAATCAGAATCAGACAATGATCAAGCTCCGGTTAATTTACCACCTAAAGATTACTCTGAAAGTTCTTCTGGCTTATTTCGCACAATAAAAGAAAAAAGAAAGTAAATTAGGTTTGATATATTAATAAAATTGCATCTTTACCTAATTTTGATGATAGCGTATCCACCTGATAGAGTTATTTTGTTGTAAAAAATTAATATCATGTAAATACATGTAAAAAAACAATTACTACTATCTGTTGGCTGAACTTTTTTGCATAATTGAAAGTCTTAAAGTTGCTGAGGCCTTTTCTATACAGGATACAGGATACAGGATACAGGATACAGGATACAGGATACAGGATACAGGATAGCAAATTACCTTAAATAAATTAGGTATGAAGAGAATTAAATTCATGATGAAAAAAAAAGAAAAACATTTTTTAACTATATTAGCTATGAGTATCAGTCTTTCACTCATAAGTATACCTGCAGTAAATCATGCTGCATCAATGCCACCAATTGCTTTATCATCTGCTCAAGAATTACCTAGCCTAGCACCGATGCTAGAAAAAGTACTTCCTGCCGTAGTTAGTATTCGCGTATCTGGAACACGTGTTCAAAATCAGCAGCTACCCGAAGAATTTAAATTCTTTTTTGGGCCCAATTTTCCCTCAGAACAACAAAATATTCGCCCTTTTGAAGGATTAGGCTCCGGGGTTATTATTGACGCTGAAAAAGGTTATATCCTAACTAATAACCATGTCATCGATAATGCTAATAGCATCCAAATTCAGCTTAATGATGGCAGAGAAATTGACGTTAAACTTATCGGCCGTGATCCTCAAACAGATATCGCCCTATTACAAATCAAAGATTCAAGTACAGCAAATCTGAAAAAATTGAACTTAGTGACGATTAAAATAGCTGACTCCGATAAACTGCGAGTTGGTGATTTTGCTGTTGCTGTTGGTAACCCTTTCGGTTTAGGTCAAACAGCAACATCAGGCATTATTTCTGCATTAGGTCGTAGTGGTTTAAATGTAGAAGGTCTGGAAAATTTTATTCAAACTGACGCTTCTATTAATAGAGGTAACTCAGGTGGCGCATTAGTTAATCTCAATGGTGAACTAATTGGTATTAATACCGCTATTTTAGCGCCTGGTGGCGGTAATATTGGTATTGGCTTTGCCATTCCATCCAATATGGCTAAATCTCTTAGTGATCAAATTATCAAAAATGGTGAAGTAAAACGTGGATTGCTAGGGATCAAAGGCACTGAAATGACTTCTGATGTAGCAAAAGCATTGAAGATTGATGTGCAAAAAGGGGCATTTGTCAGTGAAGTGATACCAAATTCTGCAGCAGCTAAAGCAGGCATTCAATCTGGTGATATTTTGGTTTCGATTAATAAAAAATATATCAATAGCTTCGCTGAATTGAGAGCTAAAATTGGCACTAGTGAAATCGGTAAGCAGATCACCATCGGTTTACTACGTAAAGGCAAACCAATGGAAGTGAATGTTACCTTAGAAGATAGTGATTCCAGGAGTACGAAAGGCGAAGTTTTAACCACGTCAGTAATGGGAGCCACTTTAAGCAATAGTACAATCAAAGGCACTAAAGGTGTCAAGGTTGATAACGTTTCGTCTAATTCACCTGCAGCCATGCTTGGCCTGGCAAAAGGTGATCTTATTATTAGTGCCAACGAACAACGGATAGAAAATATTAATCAACTGCGTAAAATTATTGAAACTAAACCTACTGCTTTAGCATTAAATATTTTACGTGGTGATCAAAATATCTATTTATTACTTCGCGGTAATAATATATTCAATTAATCACCCAGCAAACAGGTACTGTTAACTATCGTACCTGTTTGTATTTATGGTATCCTGCTATTTTATTATCTCGTTAATCTTTTATTACAGAATACTTACTATGTTCATCAAGCTTTTTCGTGCCGTCATTGTAGGGCTTGTTATCGCTACTATTTTGCTAATGGCTATTCCATCTATACGCCCAAAAGGACTCACTGACCTCCTCGACAGTAAAAAAGATGAACAACCAATTAGTTATAGTAAAGCGGTACGTAGAGCAGCACCGGCAGTTGTCTATGTTTATAGGAGCGGGACCGGTAGTTTTTCCCAAAATGGGCGCGAATTAACTGCATTAGGCTCTGGTGTCATTATGAGCAGTAACCGTTATATTATTACCAACAGACATGTCGTTAATAACGCGAATCAAATTCAGATTGCACTGCCTGATAGATTAATTTTTGACACACTCATCGTTGGCTCAGATAACTTAACAGACTTGGCTGTTTTAAAAATAGACGCCGAAAATCTTCCTGTGATTCAGATTAACCCACAACGTAAAGCGCACGTTGGCGATATCGTGTTAGCCATCGGTAACCCCTATAATTTAGGACAAACAGTGACAAAAGGAATTATTAGCGCCACTGGACGGGTTGGGCTAAGTCCTACCCGCCGACAGAATTTTCTACAAACCGATGCGTCTATTAATCATGGAAATTCAGGCGGAGCGCTAATTAATACTGAAGGTGAATTGATGGGAATTAATACACTCACTCTCATTTGATCATTCAGAAAATGGTTTTACGCTTGAGGGATTAGGTTTTGCTATTCCAACAGAATTAGCAACTAAAATTATGGAAAAACTTATTCGTGATCCGCGGTTTTATCTGTATCACTGCGCGGGACTTACCCCGTATTCGCTCTAACAATAACGATATTAATCAAATTAAAGGGCTACGTATTTTTCAGATCGCGGCTCTAATGGCCCGGCAGAAAATGCTAGTATTCGAGTCGGTGACATTATTATTTCTGTTAATAATCGACCGGTTGTTTCGGCTGCGGAAACAATGGATCAAGTTGCTGAAATTAGTCCGGGCAGTATCATCCCTATCACACTACTGCGCAACGAAAAAAGAATGACTGTCCAAGTTAAAATTGAAGAGTACAATGAAGGTAAATTATTACTACAATAAGTAAGAATTAGCAGTCTCATAAAGGTACTGATTTTTACCTTAGTAAAGCAGGTTATATTTTCTTTGCAGTAATACGTTCTATATTGGCCCCTAAACTACGTAGCTTCTCTTCTATTTTCTCATATCCCCTATCGATATGATAAATCCGATCAACAGTCGTTTTTCCTTTCGCAATACATCCAGCAAGTACTAAACTAGCAGATGCCCGTAAATCGGTAGCCATGACTTGTGCACCCATAAGTTGTTCAACACCATGACAAACAACGGTATTTCCTTCTATTTCGGCATGGGCTCCCATACGAATTAACTCAGGGATATGCATAAAACGATTTTCAAAAATAGTTTCTGTTATTGTACTAACACCTTCAGCCAATAAATTAAGTAAACTAAATTGTGCCTGCATATCGGTTGGAAAGCCTGGATGCGGTTCTGTTCTGATAGTCACTGCTTTTGGCCGCTTACCATGCATATCCAGCTGGATCCAATCCTCGCCAATTTCAATCTCTGCACCCGCCTCACGTAATTTAGCTAATACTGCATCCAATGTAGCTGGTTTAGTATTGCGACAGATTACTTTACCTCCAGAGATAGCAGCTGCAACCAGAAATGTACCTGTTTCAATCCGATCAGGTAAAATTCTATAAATACCACCACCTAAGCGGGAAACTCCTTCAATAATAATGCTGTCTGTACCTGCACCCGTGATCTTTGCCCCTAATGAATTTAAAAAATTAGCTGTGTCTTCAACTTCAGGTTCACGAGCTCCGTTTTCAATAACGGTTTTTCCCTCTGCCAGAGTTGCAGCCGTCATAATAGACACGGTGGCGCCGACACTAACTTTATCCATAACAATATTGGCGCCTTGCAAACGACCATCAACCGATGCTTTAACATAACCTTCATCTAAGGTAATTTTGGCAGCAAGTTGTTCAAGCCCGGCAATATGTAAATCAACTGGACGCGCACCAATCGCACATCCTCCCGGTAAAGATACTTGGCCTTGACCGAAACGAGCCACTAATGGCGCCAAAGCCCAAATAGATGCACGCATCGTCTTGACTAATTCATAAGGAGCACAAAATTTATTAATACCATGTGCGTCAACAAAAATAGCGCCATTATGCTCAACTTTTGTACCTAACTGATTAAGTAATTCAATTGTTGTATCAATATCTTTTAGCTTTGGAACATTTTGTAATTCAACGGGTTCTTCTGCTAAAAGCGATGCAAACAATATCGGTAGTGCCGCATTTTTTGCACCAGAAATACAGACTTCTCCCATCAAACGGGTTGGCCCCTTCAATCGAAACTTGTCCATCTAGAAATTCTCTATGAGTAATATTTATATTATTAATGCAAAAGTATAGTCTTAAAAACCATTAAGCTTACGATCTCTTTTCCATTCCGCGGGGGTATAAGCTTTAATTGATAATGCATGGATCCGATTATCTGCAATATATTCCATTAGTGGTGCATAAATCACTTTCTGCTGCTTAACCCGACTCATACCGTCAAACATTTCACCAACAGCAATTATTTGAAAATGACTACCTTCCCCATTTACAATCACTTCATCAAGTTTCAATTGTTCTATTAATACTTGCTTTATTTTATTTGTATCCATAATTAAACTCAATTCTAACATTAAAAAACAATCCATCTACCCTAATCGATCTATCATCTGCTGCAAATCAAACAAAACGCCCTTGGCATAAAAATGCACAAGAGCGTTTGCTTTATATATAAACTATTTTTAAAATTTATGACCCAATTAGTTCATAAAATCCTCAAGTTTATAAAGCCTAATAAGGGTCTTAAAATGCTCACTAATACCTTCAAATACCCATTTATTCTCTGACTGCTGTTCTGATTTTAACCTAATAAACATAGCGAGTCCGGTAGAATCGATATGAGATAACTGGGAAACATTAATCGCATTAATACTTTTTAGCAACTGATTTCTCTGTTGCCAAAAAGCGGGTAGAGTATCACGATCAAGCTCACCGATTAAAATCAACATTTGACCTTTCTGCTCCCAAGTCAATATGGGTATCATGATTTTTTATTTTCCAGCGTAATGGGATTTTTTGCACTATTGAGCAACACTTTTGTCAAGCCGTCAATACCTTTATTGCGTAAAATATTAGCCCATTCGTTTTGTTTAGTTGTAATTAAACTAACACCTTCAGTAATCATATCATAAGCCTGCCAATAGCCAGTTTTGCTATTTTTACGCCATTGAAAATCAAGACGTACAGGTGGTCGGCCCTGTGGATCGGCAATTGTTACCCGAATAGCAACCACATTCCTATCACCCAGCGGTTGTTCAGGCGCAATTTGATATTGTTGCCCATGATACATTGCCAAAGCTTGCCCATAAGCTTGTTCCAAATAGGCTGCAGTCGCCTGAAAATAAGCATCCCGTTGTGAAGGGGTTGCACTACTATAATAAGATCCTAAGACTAATGCTCCTGCATACTTAATTTGTACATAAGGCATAAGTTCTTCACAAACAACCCTGCGTAAGTAATCTGGATTTTGTCGGATCATGGGCTGCTCATTTTTTAAGCGAGTAAAAGTTTTAGCAGCGGCTTCTTGCATCAGTTTATATGGATTAGTTTGATCTATCGCCATCGCAAATGGAGCAACCACTAACAAAGCCATTATTAAGAAAGGTTTAAACATAAAATAGGTTCTTTTTCTTATCATATAAGATTGTTCATGATGGTGTCGTGAAAGATTTTTCGTTATTTCCGGAAACTGAGCTTGCTCTATTCGAACGATTAGGATCGCCACTTCTATATAAGAATTGCCCAATTAAATCTTCCAATATTATTGCCGATTTAGTATCTTCGATGCGTCCACCGTCCTTAAGAAAGGTAATTCCCATATCCGGATCATAAAAACCCATATTAAGTGCTAAAAACTGCTCACCTAATAATCCCGCAGTAAGTATCGACAATGAGCTGTTATCAGGAATATTATCATATTGACTAAAAATCGCTAAGGTAACACGTGGCGTATAAGTTTTCTTATCCAACATAATATCGACTATTCGGCCAACCACCAGACCACGTATTTTTACCGGCGAGTTTACTTTCAATCCGCCTACATTGGTAAAAGAGGCAGTAACTTTATAAGTCGGTTGATTACCAAATGATTTAATATCTGCAACTTTTAAACATAAAAAGACAATTGCAGCTAATCCAATCAAAACAAATAGTCCAACTAGAATTTCACTTTTCTTACTTTGCATGAATTAATTCCCAAACATCAGTGCAGTAAGCACAAAATCTAAACCTAACACAGCTAATGCAGAATCAACAACGGTTCTGGTTGTTGCACGACTTATCCCTTCCGATGTTGGGATGGCATCATAACCATTAAATAAAGCTATCAAGCTGACTGTAAAAGCGAATACCACACTTTTAATAAAACAGTTGAGAATATCCTTTTTCCACTCGATAGCAGATTGCATCGATGACCAAAAAAAGCCTTCATCAATTCCTTTCCAATGAACACCGACTAGCGCACCACCTAATATGCCTACGGCGACAAAAATTAATGCCAGTAATGGCATACTGATCAGTCCCGCCAAAAAACGTGGTGCAATAACTCGACGTAATGGATCAACCGCCATCATTTCCAAACTAGAGATCTGCTCTGTTGCTTTCATCAACCCTATTTCTGCCGTTAATGCAGAACCTGCTCTGCCAGAAAATAAAAGTGCGGTCACCACTGGTCCTACTTCCCTTAATAGAGAAAGAGCGACCATCATGCCAAGACTGGATTCAGCACTAAACATGGTCAAGACTAAATATCCTTGTAAACCAAGTACCATGCCAATGAATAATCCCGATACAGCAATAATTAATAAAGATAAGACTCCTACATTGTAGAGCTGTTTTATTAATAATGGCCATTGTTTTGCAAATTCAGGTTTGCCAAATAAGGCCCGACATAACAAATAGCCAGCACGACCAAATGTCGCCACCATAGCTAGTGAACGATGGCCTAATGCGGCTAATGTATCAATTAGTATCATCTCCCATCACCCTAATAAATCTGCTGCATAATTTCCTGCCGGAAACTTAAATGATACCGGACCATCTGCTATACCATCAAGAAACTGCCTAACCCGCGCATCCTTATTTTGTTGCAATTCTTTCGCTGTGCCTTCAGCAATAACATGTTGCTCTGCAACAATATAAGCTTTATCCGCTATGCTCAACACTTCTGGCACATCGTGAGAAACAATAACGCAAGTAATACCTAATGCATGATTAAGTTCATCAATAAGTTTAACCAAAACTCCCATGGTTATCGGATCTTGCCCAACAAAAGGTTCATCAAATAGAATTAATTGTGGATCAAGGGCAATAGCGCGTGCCAATGCTGCTCGTCGCGCCATACCACCTGACAGTTCAGCTGGCATAAGATTGCCTGCACCTCTCAACCCGACTGCTTCTAGTTTCATCATGACCACTGTTCGAATAATTTCTGCTGCTAAAACAGTATGTTCACGTAAAGGGAAAGCAACATTGTCAAAAATATTCATATCAGTAAACAAGGCGCCTGACTGAAACAACATACTCATTTTCTTGCGAGCAGCATAAAGTTCCGCGCGTGATAGTGTTGGAATATTAATACCATCAAACCAAATTTCTCCTTTATCTGGCTGTAATTGTCCACCAATCAAACGTAGCAACGTTGTTTTTCCAATACCTGATGGTCCCATGATTGCCGTAATTTTTCCCCTGGGGATCGTCAAGCTCATATCGGTAAAAATCAGCCGTTGACCCCGAATAAAAGACATATCTTTGATTTCTATGATATTATCTACAGACTTCTTCATGACGATAATAGCCTTTCTGTCTAATTATCATTTAAGTATATTTACTCAGTATGAAACATATTACCTAAAAACTAGCATATATTCGCTATCAATATTATTGCCAATTTTATTTTTGTTCATTACATCGTGACAATAAACAAATTTTCAAATGTCATCATAGTGAAAAATGCTATTTTTTCTAATAATATAACGCACGGATAATATATTGATGACAGTAATACAAAGCGAGTGATATGAAAAAACGAGTCTTACTAATATAGCTAAGCGTCTTAATTTTGATTACAAAATATATGTTTTTCTCCAATATAAATTTACTGATATAGAGTAATTACTTGTAATCATTTTAAAGTCGCCCAGCTATATTAACCCATATAATTAAATTAGTTATATCAAATTGGGAAATAAAAATGTCTGAAATTGATTTTCAAAAAACAGCGAAGAAGGTATTGGAGATTGAACGTAGCGGGCTTGCCAATTTGGAGCAATATATGAATGATGATTTTAACCAAGCTTGTGAACTGATTTTCAAATGTACTGGCAAAGTCGTTGTTATGGGGATGGGTAAATCAGGCCATATTGGCCGTAAAATTGCAGCCACATTAGCCAGTACAGGAACACCGGCTTTTTTTGTCCATCCAGGAGAAGCCAGTCATGGTGATTTAGGCATGATTAGTCGTCAAGATATTCTTCTGGCTATTTCTAATTCCGGTGAGTCAAATGAAATATTAGCACTCATTCCAGTGTTAAAACGCCAACACATTGCATTAATTTGTATGACAAAAAATCCTGCTAGTAGGATGGGAAGAGCGGCAGATTTTCACCTTTGTATCAAAGTACCGCAGGAAGCTTGTCCATTAGGTCTAGCGCCAACAACAAGCACAACCGCGATGTTAGTTATGGGAGATGCTATTGCGGTCGCTTTACTTGAAGCGCGGGGTTTTACTGCTGAAGATTTTGCATTTTCTCATCCAGGTGGCACATTGGGCCGCAAACTTTTATTAAGAGTGAGTGACCTAATGCATACTGGGAAAAATATTCCAAATGTCATGAAACAGGCAAAATTACAGCAAGCATTAGTGGAAATTAGTCGCAAAAAACTAGGTATGGTTGTGATTTGTAATGAAGAAATGCAAATTGAAGGTATTTTTACCGATGGTGACTTACGACGCGTCTTTGCAATGAATATTGACTTAAATAATGCCAAAATTACCGATGTAATGACAGCCGGTGGTATTAGGGTAAAACCCGATATGCTAGCGATTGACGCCTTAAATTTGATGCAACACCACCATATTACTTCCTTACTGGTGGCAAAAGCAGATACACTTATTGGTATTATTCATTTGCATGATCTCTTGCAAGCTGGCATCATATAATTATTGGAAATAATACATGAATAATGATAATAAAATTACAACCGGTTATGGCCCAATAGACCAACATATCGTTGAAAAAGCACGTCTTATAAAATTACTAATTTGTGATGTTGATGGTGTCATGACAGATGGCTTAATTTATATGGGAAATAATGGTGAAGAAGTAAAAGCATTCAATGTAAAAGATGGTTATGGTATCCGTTGTTTACTAACCTCTGCAATTGAAGTTGCCATTATTACTGATCGTAAAGCTAAATTATTAGAAGATCGTGCCAAAACACTCGGTATTAATTATCTTTACCAAGGGCAAAGTGAAAAAATTAGCTTATAATAATCTGATAACCCGATTAAAACTCCAACCTCAACAGATTGCTTATATTGGTGTATTGGTGATGATTTAATTGACTGGCCTGTCATGTCGCAGATAGGGCTTTCGGTTCCTGTAGCTGACGCGCATCCAATGTTGTTAAGTAAAGCGCATTATGTTACATATCAAGCAGGCGGGAAAGGTGCGGTACGTGAAATTTCTGATCTGATCCTGCTTGCTCAAGATAAGATAGAAAAATGCCCACGGTTTATCAATATAGGCAAAAATGAAACAACGATGAGCAAATTTAAGTTTTTGTTTAACATTATATTAACACTAATTGTTTTAGCGCTTATTGGCTGGAACTTAGCTGATTTTAATCAATCAAAAGCACCCGTTATGGTTGATAACGGCGAACCAAATTATCAAACTGGTAATGCCATTAGCCATGTCTATGATCCAATGGGTAAATTCGCCTATAAGCTGATCACGGATGAGACGCGGCACTTTTCGAGTAATAAAACCAGCTGGTTTATTAATCCAGCATTAACAACTTATGACCCAAAAAGTATCCCCACTTGGACCGTACGCTCCAATAAAGCCAAATTAACCAACGACAATATGCTCTATTTATATGGTAATGTTCAAGTAAATAACTTAAATCCAACTTCAGATTTACAAAAAATTTTGACGGAAAATGCCATCGTTAACCTAATTACCCAGGATGTTTCATCTGATGATAAAGTCACAGTAATTGGTATCGGTTTACGATCAGTGGGTATGAAAATGCGCGGTAATATGAGAACGCATACCGCTGAATTAATTGAAGATGTTAAAACCTATTATGAAATACCCAATAAGCAGAGAGCTCCCGAAGGAAACAACTAAATGATATTGGCAAAAAAGATCTTCATTAATGTAGCATTCACTAGTTCAATATTCATATTAAGCTTGCCAGCAATAGCGCTGAAAAGTGATTCTCAACAACCCATTCAGATTGATTCAGTTAAACAGTCACTTGATTTAGAAAAAAATATTACCACATTTACAGAAAATGTTTTTATAAAACAAGGTTCTATAGATGTTCGAGCTAATAAAGTCGTTGTCACCCGCCCGAACGGCGATGCCAAAAAGATGGTTGTCGAAGCCTATGGTACACCAGCCAATTTTTATCAATTAAAAGATGATGGTAAACCGATCAAAGGTCACAGCGACAAAATACGTTATGAAATGGAGAAAGAGCTGGTCATCCTAACGGGTAATGCTTATCTTGAACAACTAGATAGCAATATTAAAGGTGAAAAAATTACCTATTTAGTCCCAACCCAACAAATGGAAGCATTTAGTGATAAAGGGAAACGAGTAACGACCATACTGTTACCTTCCCAATTACAAGAAAAAGGCCCTGGGGTAAAAAGTACAAATAATAGTAAGAGTAAATAATAGAAAATGGCGAAATTAACTGCGAAACATTTGGCAAAAATATACAAAAACCGCAAGGTTGTTGAAGACGTTAGCCTGGAGGTCAGTTCAGGTGAAATCGTTGGTTTACTGGGGCCAAACGGTGCAGGTAAAACGACAACCTTCTATATGGTGGTTGGTATCGTTCCTCGTGATACTGGAAAAATAACTATCGACGATGAAGATATTAGTTTGCTGCCGCTTCACGAACGGGCTCTTAGGGGAATAGGTTATTTACCACAAGAAGCCTCAATATTTCACCGGCTAAACGTTTACGATAACCTGATGGCTGTATTAGAAATTCGTAAAGATTTAACATTCGAAAAAAAACAGCAACGTGCCGAAGAATTGATGGAAGAGTTTAGTATTACTCATTTGCGAAATAACCTCGGTCAATCACTTTCTGGCGGGGAGCGTCGCCGGGTAGAAATAGCCCGGGCATTAGCGGCTGATCCTAAATTTATTCTTTTAGATGAACCTTTTGCTGGTGTTGATCCGATTTCAGTATTAGATATAAAAAAAATAATCCAACACTTGAGAGATTATGGTTTAGGCGTATTAATAACCGATCACAATGTGAGAGAGACATTAGATGTCTGTGAACGTGCTTACATTGTCAGTCAAGGTCATCTTATCGCTCATGGAACTCCTAAAGCGATTTTAGAAAATGAACAAGTCAAACGCGTCTATTTGGGAGAAGGTTTCCGCCTCTAACCGTGACTAATTAAAGTTGGTAAATTTTTTATTATGTTATTCCCAAGAGGCTAAGCCAATTTTATGAAACAGAGTTTGCAACTCCGACTCAGTTAGCAGTTGGCGATGACACCACAGCTACAACAAGCTATTCGTTTGTTGCAACTTTCAACATTAGAATTTCAACACGAAATTCAGCAAGCTCTTGAAAGCAATCCTTTACTTGAACAAGATGACCTCTACCAGGAAATTGAAACATCAGATATTAATGATAACGAGCCAGCGGCACTAGATAGTTTTGACGCCATCGAACAAAATGATGTGCAAAGCGAATTAGCTTTAGATACTAATTGGGAAGAAATTTACCCCTCAGATAACTATCCAACTCTAACCAATAATTTTAGTGACAATGATTTTCCTATCTACCAAGGAGAAACATTGCAAACGTTGCAAGATTATTTATCCTGGCAAGCATCATTAACACCTTTTACTGAAATAGATGCCGCGATTGCCACCGCCATTATTGATGCTGTGGACGATTCCGGCTATTTAAGCACCACTATTGAAGATATTTACGCGGGTTTAGCCCTAGCAGATATTATCCAGGAAGAAGTTGAAATGGTATTAAAACGGATCCAGCACTTCGATCCGATTGGCGTCGCAGCCAAAAATTTAAAAGACTGCTTACTAATCCAGTTATCAGCGTTACCTCGCGAGCTTCCTTTTCTAAAAGAAGCTAAACTGATAATTAACGACCATTTAGAATTACTTAGTAATCGTAATTTTCGGCAACTTAGCCGAAAAACCAAATTAAAAGAAACGGCCTTGAAAGAAGTTATCGCTATGATCCAACGATTAGATCCTAAACCTGGGAAAATCATTCAAACTAATGAACCACAATATATTGTCCCCGATGCTCTGGTACGCAAAATAGATAATGACTGGCAAATAGCTCTAAATACTGAAAACATTCCACGCTTAAAAATCAATCAACATTATGCTTCTCTAGGTAAATACTCTGATAATGAAGAAGATAACCAATTCATCCGTAACAACTTACAAGATGCAAAATGGTTAATAAAAACTTTAGAAAGTCGTAATGAAACTTTATTAAAAGTTGCCCAATGTATTGTTGAAAATCAACAACAGTTTTTTGAATATGGTGAAAAGTATATCAAACCTATGGTAATAGGGGATATTGCTTATCAGGTTGATATGCACGAATCGACGATTTCCCGTGTCACATCGGAAAAATATCTACATAGTTCAAGAGGTATTTTTGAACTGAAATACTTTTTTTCTAGCCATGTTAACACTGATACCGGAGGAGAAGCCTCTTCTATAGCTATACGTGCGCTAGTAAAAAACTCATTGCGGCAGAGAATCCTGCAAAACCCTTGAGTGATAACAAATTAACGAGCATACTAGCAGAACAGGGTATTCAAATTACTCGTCGTACAGTTGCTAAATATCGAGAGTTTCTATCCATTCCATCCTCGAATCAGCGTAAAAAACTGATTTGAATTAACTGAGAAGGAAGATACTATGGAATTTCAAATTACTGGCCAAAATATTAAAATTACCGAAGCATTACGCCAAACCGTGGAAAAAAAATGTTCAAAATTTGAACAATATTTTGACCATATCAATGCTATTCATGTAATTTTAAAAGTACAGAAATTTAATCAAATTGCTGAGGCAACGGCGAAAGTAAATAAAGCAGAACTACATGCTTCTGCTCAAGAAGATGATATGTATGCGGCAATTGATGCCATGGTAGAAAAAATGGCGCGCCAGCTTACTAAATACAAAGAAAAATTGAAACAACATTAATCTGTGTTATTAAACAACAAGGGCACTATGACACTAAATGTAGATTATCGATGTTAGTATCGTTCATCCCAGATATTCATTATGGATATCTGGTATAATTGCCCTAAGTAAATAAATTCAATGAACAGTGAAAAAAAATTATCATTAAGCTCGGTATTAACACCATCATGTACACTAAATAATGTACATTGTACGAGTAAAAAACGAGCACTAGAAATTATTAGTGAAGTTGCTGCAATTGCACTGAATGTACCTGGAAGTGTCGTTTTTGACTCATTATTAACCCGTGAAAAAGTTGGCAAAACCGGTATAGGTGGAGGTATTGCAATCCCACATGGCAAATTAAATAAAAACAATTCATCCGACGCAGTTGGTGTTTTTCTCCATTTAGATGAACCTATTGCTTTTGATGCCATTGATAATCAGTCAGTCGATTTACTGTTTGCATTATTAGTTCCTTCAGAGCAATGTAAACCACATTTACATACTCTCTCTTTAATTGCCAAACGGTTAGCTGATAAAAACCTATGTCGTCGTTTACGCGCTGCGCAAAGTAATGATGAACTCTATAAAATCATTACTGAATAACTGGTTTGTAAAAAACTAAGCCAAATAATGATTTTCATTGTGAAGAAACTTAAGGGGTATGACTCATGGTTGACTCATGGTGCTGATGATAGTCAGTGGCCGTTCTGGTTCAGGTAAATCAGTTGCTCTACGGGCACTGGAGGATATGGGTTTTTATTGTGTTGACAATCTGCCCGTTATTTTACTACCAGAATTAGCAAATTCACTTGCTGAACGACAAACTTCTGCGGCCGTGAGTATCGATGTTCGTAATATGCCAGACAACCCAACAATTTTCAAGAATGCGTTAAAAAATCTACCAGCTAGTTTTTCCCCACAATTACTTTTTCTTGATGCAGATCGTAATATGCTGATCAGAAGATATAGTGATACACGCCGTTTACATCCACTCTCAAATAAAAATTTGTCATTAGAAAATGCTATTGATGAAGAAAATGATCTATTAGAGCCACTCCGCTCACGCGCAGATTTAGTTATCGACACCTCTGAAATGTCAGTACATGAACTGGCTGAAATGCTTAGAGCTCGTTTATTAGGTAAACGGGAACGTGAATTGACCATGGTTTTCGAATCCTTTGGCTTTAAACATGGTATTCCGATCGACGCAGATTATGTGTTTGATGTCCGTTTTTTACCTAACCCACATTGGGATCCTAAATTACGTCCTATGACAGGTCTCGATCGTCCTGTTGCTGCCTTTCTTGATCGACACACAGAAGTGCATAACTTTATCTATCAAACCCGTAGTTATCTTGAATTATGGTTACCCATGTTAGAATCTAATAACCGTAGCTATTTGACGATTGCTATCGGTTGTACCGGAGGTAAACACCGTTCAGTTTATGTTGCCGAACAACTGGCTGATTATTTTCGTTCTAGAGGCAAAAATGTTCAGTCGCGTCATCGGACGTTAGAAAAGAGAAAGTCATGACTGTCTATCACCGCATCATTATAAAAAATCAACAGGGTATGCATGCCAGGCCAGCAATGATGCTCTGTCAACTAATCCAACAATTTGAATCTTCGGTGCTATTGCGCAATTGCCATAATATAGAAGCTCAAGCAGATAGTGTTATAGCGATGCTAATGTTAGACTCATAAGAAGGTAGTTATATCGATATTGAAGTAACCCGGTCCAGATGAAGAGCAGGCACTAGCAGCAATTATTCAACTTTTTCATCATAAACTTGAAGAAGATTAACCAGTCTCTTTCAAAAAATTTAATTAAATCAACGTTATTAAACAGCCACTTTTCACCGCTATCAACTACCTAAAATTACGCGATATCTGCTAACACTATTATTCTTTCAATGTCATTTAATATACTGTGGCAAATTGAGTAAAAGTCATTCTGCCACACTAAAATGCTACTGAGTTGGCATCAACCCCATCAATAACTTCTCCGTCATCTGGTAATTTCTGCTCTTGCTGTAAATGCCTATCATTTTAACCGTTCAATCCGGCCAAATCTTCTCATTTAACGACAGCAATTATTAGCAAAATACTGACCAGCAACATGCATCTTTGGTAATAATACCGAACTACATTGAATATTACTGCGAGTTTCAATATCGTTGCCTATTGTTACGATATTAGCCCACATCTATTTTAGATTGCCAGCAATAGTAATTTCAATGAAAGAATATTATATTACGCCGTTTTCAACCCAAAAACCGGCTGCTCCCCAAGAATAATCCCCCGTTAGCGAGCTAACTCCCTACCCCATCAATTCAGTAACAACTAACCCCGTCCCCATTTCTCGCAACAAAACAGTAAAATCTAACCCCTCGCCGACTATATGCCAGTATGAATACCACCAGCATGACCAGTACTCTGTAAGCCAAGCTTACGTGCTGCATAACTGGTCAATAACCAAGTTTGTAATATCCCTTGCGCAATAATATTACGTTAACTAGTGTTCACACCTTCACTATCAAAGGGAGATGACGCTAGTCCGCTAATCAGATGTGGCTTCTCCTGAATAATTAACCAAGAAGGAAAAATTTGCTTACCAAGGCTGTCTAATAAAAAAGAGGATCTACGATAAATACTTGTACCACTAATCGCACCAACCAGGTGACCAAATAAACCGGTTGCTACCTCAGCAGCAAAAATGACCGGTATCTTCATAGTTTATATAGCTAAGCGACTTAATTTTGATTACACTATATTGAGTCCGAACAAAATATCTGTATCGCATCCGAGTGCTCTTTTTTTGCATTTAGCTTGTGCCTATTTATGTTCAATTGGATTAAGATCTGGCGAATAGGTAGGCAAATATTCCATCATATTCCCCGCATCGATGATGACT
>NZ_CACTIE010000004.1 GCF_902713415.1 Arsenophonus endosymbiont of Bemisia tabaci Q2 | reverse complement strand
CGCGTGTGCGTTTGTAGAAGAAATTCATGATAAAGAAACATTACCGTTGCCGCAAAATGCGCCCTATTTTCTTTCGGCGAAAGCGGCCTATTCCCGTGCTTACTTTATGGGACCTGGACGCGGTTGGGTTGACGCGATCGCCGAGAAAAAGGTGCGATTTTGGGAATGTATGCCGGGCTTTCTACCCTGGAAATGGAAGCCGCCGATAACCTGGGCGAAGATTGGGAAGAAATGTTAGATCAGTGTGCCAGAGAATTGGCGGCCTTTAAAGAACGCGGCTTACCGCCGCCGAGCTGGGCGCGCAGGTCAATAAATTTGCGCAAGGTACCATTAAGGAGCCTGAGACCGAATGAATTTACCCGATTTAGCCCAGCTATTATTTAATACCCCGCTGGCTATCCACCCAAAGAAAGCGGAAGTCGTAATGGTGGGGCTTACTGACCGATTCGGTATTACGCAAATTCAATCCCGGATGATAATCGGCGAGGAGGATGATTATTTCAGTCGAAAAGCCCCGCAGGATACCGGCTATGAGGTTCTCTGGACGGGATAGCCCTTATCCCTGTGGAAAGGCACATTATAGCTGGGCGACTTTAAAATGATTACGAGTAATTACTCTATATCAGTAAATTTATATTGGATAAAAACATATATTTTGTAATCAAAATTAAGACGCTTAGCTATACTCAACCCTTCTTCTTCCATCGTAAATATCACTTTACGTCTAAAATTAATTGAATAGCTCATATAAATAATGTCATCAAAATTAAGTCGTTATCTATAGTACAAAAACTGGGCACCCTTAGACCGTTTAGCGGGATGACGGGTTATGACGGACTTCGTCAGGTTTTTCTTGCCGCGCTCAATGATAGTGAGGTCAACGGTATCTGTCTGGATATTGATTCACCGGGCGGCGAAGTCGCCGGCTGTTTTGATTTGGTCGATTTGATTTATACCTGGCGCGGACCGAAACCATTTACGCCGTGCTCTCCGAATGTGCTTACTCTGCCGCCTATGCCCTCGCCAGCGCAGCCGACAGGATTTATAGCTAAGCGTCTTAATTTTGATTACAAAATATATGTTTTTCTCCAATATAAATTTAGTGATATAGCTAAGCGACTTAATTTTGAT
>NZ_CACTIE010000003.1 GCF_902713415.1 Arsenophonus endosymbiont of Bemisia tabaci Q2 | reverse complement strand
GATATAGAGTAATTACTTGTAATCATTTTAAAGTCGCCCAGCTATATGTCCCCCCGCGCCCGTATGGGGGTGTGGGGTTCGATAAGTGTGGTTGGTGATACATTGTGACTTGTCACAGCGCATTAAAGACGAGGGATTGAAAGTGACCATTATTACCTATAGCGATCGTAAAGCCGAGACGCATCCTTATATACCGCTCAGTGATGAAGCCAAAACAGGTATTGCACACGATGTGAATGAAATCGGGCGTTTTTTGTACAAATAGTAGCGCGTAACCGCCGATTGTGAGAGAAGAAAATTCGTAATACACAGGCGGCCTGTTATCTGGCAGCCGAGCGCGTACAAACAGGATTAGCCGATGGTATTGCCAGTCCTGATGTCGCCTTTCAGACACTCATGAAAGAAGCTGGAGTCATTTGATATGTCAAGCAATACATTATCATTTAGTTATCTGTTATAGCTAGGCGACTTTAAAATGATTACAAGTAATTACTCTATATCAGTTATATCAGTAAATTTATATTCGAGAAAACATATATTTTTGTAATCAAAATTAAGACGCTTAGCTATAGCCCGCAAAGCGAAAGCCGCCGAAGAGGAAGAGGAAGAGGAAGAGGAAGAGGAAGAGGAAAAGGATGAACAGACCGAAGATAGGCAAGACGATGAAAATCAGGACGATGAGGATACGCAAGGTCTAAAATCGAAGAAAGCCCGAAAAGCTACCGATAATGACGAAGAGCCGGATGCCGAAGAAGACGATAGCGATGCCGAAAGGGATGACAAAGATGCCGAAGAAGAGGATGACAACAAAAACGTGAAAAAAGCTCGTCGGGCTGAACA
Organism: Arsenophonus endosymbiont of Bemisia tabaci Q2; assembly: GCF_902713415.1. Lineage (GTDB taxonomy): Bacteria > Pseudomonadota > Gammaproteobacteria > Enterobacterales > Enterobacteriaceae > Arsenophonus. The sequence continues at coordinate 16,101 of NZ_CACTIE010000003.1, read as the reverse complement.
ACAGGTGCGGATTGGTGCGGATGGGCATCAACCGGTGAGTGGTTCAGCCAGCGCAATAGCCACCAAGATGAAACAACTCTATAACGTAACAAAAGGTAAAAATAATGGATGAGATAACCCAAAATCCGTTTTCTCCGGGGGTAAAGCACGCCCTGTTTGTTCCCGATCAAGTTAGTTTCGGGTCCCTTACAACTGCTAACGGATAGCGTCACGATAGCCCAATCCGGTAAGCTGAAACGCGGGACGGTACTGAGTGTGGTGACCGCCACCCAGGTTTATCAGGCGTGTAAAAAAATCAGCCATTGATGGCAGTCAGACGCCAAGTGCCATTTTGGCTGATGATGTTGATACCACTGAAAAAAATTAACTGCTGGCGTTTATCTGATGGGTGAATTTAATCAACACCGTCTTGTTATCGATGAAAGCTGGTCCCTCATTGAATTAAAAAAAGCCGTGCGTCCTTTCGCTATTTTCTTGCGCGACAGCGTTCAAGCCTAACTATTCTTCACTTTTCTGTTGGTAGGCTGTTATAGCTGGGCGACTTTAAAATAATTACAAGTAATTACTCTATATCAGTAAATTTATATTGGAGAAAAACATATATTTTGTAATCAAAATTAAGACGCTTAGCTATATTTATGACAGTTTTATGACTGTTAAATAAATAATCAATTTATTTAAAAATATAGCCTTATATATCGATATAATAAATTTTCAAAATCAAAGAATTATATAATTTCATAAAATATAATAAAATTTCCGTTAAATTACGGCTAAATAAAAATATAGATTTTTATTTTTCCATTAATGGTAAAGTTGCCCGTATAGATAACCCTCCCCGTTTACTTTTATCTATAATAATTTCACCATCATGAGCATCAATAATTCGGCGAATAATTGCTAATCCTAGTCCTGTACCAGCATTACTTCTTGCCCTTTCACCTTGCACAAAAGGTTGAAAAAGATGTTGAATACTTTCTTTTTTAATTCCTGCTCCATCATCCTCAACCTGAAACCAGGCATGATCTTTTATCACACCACTACTGACTTTTACCCAACCATTTCCATAGCGGAGGGCGTTAAGCAGCATATTCGTTACTGCTCATTTTATGGCAATTACATTAGCATTAATAATGATAGGTGATGAACTAATCTGCGTCTCAATATTAGACAGGAAACTACTCTCAGCATTAACAGCTTCAAGTAGGAGTTTGTTCAAGTCACAAAACTCCATGTTTATTTCCCTGCTTGTACAGATATAGTCCATGAACTTCCCAATGATGGCATTACACTCTTCAATATCTTTGTTAATTGATTCTGCTAGATATTGATCCTTTTCATTCATCATTTCTGTTGCTAAACGGATCCGGGTTAACGGAGTTCTCAAATCATGACTCACGCCTGCCATTAATATCGTTCTATCATTTTCCAGCATTTTTATTCTTGACGACATACAATTAAAAGCACGGATGACATAATGTATTTCTAATGAATCTTCTTCCTTAATTGCTAGAACCATGACACCTTTTCCCGTTTGCTTGGCATAGCTTTCTAATACAAATAATGGTCTACTCTGATAACGAATATAAAGCCATGTAACAGCAAAAATGGTTAAAAAATAGCCAATGTATAACGAAATACAACGGCGAACTGATTCTGTCCTATTTCAGTTAAAGGCAGTCGTATCCAAACATTTGGGGCAAGATAAGAGTTTAACCATAAAAAAAAGATGCTCTTTGGCAATTTCAAGACGAATATCCGCCTTGCCACCCATATATTCCGCCATCTGCTGGCTTAATCCCTCATAATGTCTTGCCCAACGTAAGCCTTTTTCCATAGCACGCAACTCGGTATAAAAATTAACACCCAGTTCTTTATAGATTTTCTTCTTAAATGATGGCCGCATTAAAATTGCATTTCCATCTTGCAATTCAATTTTCTCTGTTAATAACGTATGCATTTCATAGGTTATGACTTTATTAAGCTGCTGAAGACTCGGCATTACAACAAAATTAAGCACAACTAAATAACTGGTGACTAAACTAGCAAACAGTAAAGTAACAATAGCAAATAATGAACGAGAAAACGTGTTACGTCTGGAAAAACACAATCGTTTCATGCTTTACTACCATCTGGTACAAATACATAGCCCAACCCCCAAACCGTTTGAATATAACGTGGATGAGTAGGATCATCCTCAATCATTCGACGAAGACGTGAAATCTGGACGTCTATCGAACGCTCCATCGCACTATATTCACGCCCTCGAGCAAGACTCATCAATTTATCACGAGATAGAGGCTCACGTGGATATGAGACCAGCACTTTTAAAACCGCAAACTCACCGCTGGTTAATAGCATAGACTCATCATCTTGAAACATTTCCCTTGTTCCTAGGTTTAATTTGAATTTACCAAACCGAATCACCGCCTCGTCGTGTGCCGGCGAACCCGGCAGCTCATTTGCCTGACGTCGTAATACGGCGCGAATACGAGCCAATAACTCTCTAGGATTAAATGGTTTAGGTATATAATCATCCGCCCCAATTTCTAATCCAACAATTCGATCTACTTCTTCACCTTTTGCTGTTACCATAATAATTGGGATAGGATTATTTTGACTCCTTAAACGACGACAAATAGATAAGCCATCTTCACCGGGTAACATCAAATCCAGTACAATCAAATGAATAGATTCACGCGTCAAAATACGATCCATTTGCTCCGCATTGGCCGTACTACGAACTTGAAAACCCTGTTCAGTTAAATAACGCTCCAGTAAAGAGCGCAAACGCATATCATCATCCACAACAAGAATTTTATAATTTTCTTGCATTTTTTTGCCTCCAAAAATATTTTTAAGATTCCTATATAGTTTCTTAATAACAAATAAGACAATAATAATATAACTAATTCCTATTAGGCTTTTTTAGATTAATATTTACATTTTATTGATTTTTTTAATTTTATATCATTTACAACTCAATTCCTTGATAATTAATTTCTAATATCCAATAAGTAATAATACCATTTGGCGTATTCACCGTAACTTCATCATCAATTTGTTTACCTAATAATTCCCTTGCCACTAGTGAATTAATTAATAGAAATCCATTTTTTAGCCGGATTAAATTCATCTGGTCCAACTAAACGAAAAACTTTAATACCACCATTTTCATCTTGTAGTTTTGCCCAGGCCCCAAAATAAACTCTACCTTCCTGCCGAGGGTCGGGATCAACCATTTTTAATACTTCAAGACGTTTAGATAAAAATCGAATACGTCGATCAATTTCTCGTAATCGCTTTTTACCATAAATATACTCCGCATTCTCTGAACGATCACCAAGCGCCGCTGCCTCTGATACAGCTTCAGTGACTTTCGGCCGCTCCTCACGCCAAAGAAACTTTAACTCTTGTTTGAGGTTGTCCCACTCTTCCGAGTAATATAATTATTTTTCACAATAAAAACTCAGTATGATTAACCTTAATTTAAACTATAGCTGGACGACTTTAAAATGATTACAAGTAATTACTCTATATCAGTAAATTTATATTGGAGAAAAACATATATTTTGTAATCAAAATTAAGACGCTTAGCTATAATTACTATATAATTCAAAAAAGTTTTTGTTCACTACATCAAGTTCTAATATCCCAATATAATGTTAACTGGAAATTATTCTTTTCAACACGTATAAATGCGCACATAAGTCGTTAATTGCGTGCTATTTAAGTATTGAAGAAACTAAAATGATGAATAAATCCTTAAGCAAAATTATTGCACATGAATTAGATACAACGCCAGCGCAAATACTTTCAGCCATTACATTACTCGATGAAGGAAATACTGTTCCTTTTATTGCCCGTTATCGTAAAGAAGTCACAGGAGGACTCGATGATAACCAGCTACGTAAACTTTAAACACGTTTAAGTTACTTACGTGAATTAAACGAGCGCCGCCAAACTATCCTAAAATCGATTAATGAACAAGGAAAGCTTACGGCTGAACTTGCTCAGGCGATTAATATAGCTAAGCGACTTAATTTTGAAGACATTATTTATATGAGCTATTCAATTGATTTTAAACGTAAAGTGATATTTACGATGGAAGAATAAGAGTTGAGTATCCGAGAAACACCGAAGCAATTTCGGATTAGCTCTGCATCTGTATCGCGTTGGATTAATCAAATAGAGCCAAAAGCATCGACTACGCGTCAGCGAAAAATCGATAAATCCGAGTTGATAAAAGATGTTGAACAATATCCAGATGCTTACCAAAAAGAGCGTGCAGAGCATTTTGGCGTTTTTCAGAAGGCCATTTGGCAAGCTCTTAAAAAATGGGATTGACCTATAAAAAACTCTACGTCATCCGAAAGCCGACGAAAACACTCGACAAACGTTTCAACAAAAAAACAACAGTATGAAAAAGAAGGCAAGCATATTGTTTTTATTGATGAAAGTGGTTTTTCACACGATACCCCGCGGACTCACGGCTATTCCCCGAAAGGTCAACGGTGTGTTGGTCTCAAGAACTGGGGAGCTAAAGGAAGAACAAATGTTATCGGCGCTTTATTGGGCACAACGCTGTTTGCTATCGGATTATTTGATATCAATATTAACAGCGATGTTTTCTATGCATGGGTCACCCCAAGTCCTTATCCCAGTAGTTCCTCAAAACAGTGTAATCATGATGGATAATGCAACTTTTTACAAGAAACAGAGTATTCAACAAGTCATCATCGATGCGAGGCATATGGTGGAATATTTGCCTACCTATTCCCCAGATCTGAATCCAATTGAACATAAATGGGCACAAGCTACATGCAAAAAAAGAGCGCTCGGATGCGACACAGATATTTTGTTCGCACTCAATATGGTGTAATCAAAATTCAGTCGCTTAGCTATATAACTTCATCCTAAGCAGCACCCAAAAGAGCAAAAATCATCCGATTATTGTGAATAGTGGATTATAAATTTGACGATAAGAAAGATTTAGCTTACAAGGTTAGCTATTTAGCGAAGTAAATATTGTTGTGCGCACACTCGATAATAAAACCTTTATATGTACGATTAGAGTTGCATTTTTAGCTAATCTATTGCGATAATTTTTATATCCAATTTAATATAATTCATAATTGGCAGCAAATAATACATTTTCCGTATAGATATCGACGTGGTTTTCAAATTGATTGATGTTAAACTTAGTGAGCAAACAAACTTAAAGACGAATACTTGAGCTTCGTAATACTGTATATTACGTATTACGAGACATTCGGGATTTTAAATCTGTTAAGAAATACTGCTATCAGTTATGTTCCAAAAACAGGCCCTTCCGATATAATTCAGAAAAAACTGAATGTATTTGGGATTTTTTTGCTTTTATATGCAAGAAAAGATGTCAATACTCATGAGGTTTCAATTATAGGTCCCGTTGCTAATTTGATTGCCGGGGCGGGTTATCATTAACGAATAATCTTAGTAATACCAAAAACATGGCAGAGAAACGCAATATCTTTCTGGTTGGGCCTATGGGCGCCGGAAAAAATACTATTGGTCGCCAGCTAGCGCAGCAACTTAGTATGGAGTTTTTTGATTCCGATCAAGAAATTGAACGACGTACTGGTGCTGATGTGAGTTGGATATTTGATTTGGAAGGCGAAGAAGGTTTTCGGGAACGTGAAGAAAAAATTATCAATGAGCTTACAGAAAAACAAGGCATTGTTCTAGCAACAGGGGGGGGATCGGTAAAATCAAAAAAAACACGCAAGCGTCTTTCTGCTAGCGGGGTAGTCGTTTATCTTGAAACTACCATTGAAAAACAAATGGCACGAACTCAACGCGATAAAAAAAGACCTTTATTGCAAGTAGATCAGCCTGCTCGTGAAGTTTTAGAAAAACTCGCTCATGAACGTAATCCACTTTATGAAGAAATCGCAGACATTACTATTCATACCGACGATCAAAGTGCAAAAGTAGTTGCTAACCAAATCATTGGATTATTAGAAAATACTTAATTTCAATAAATCAATATGAATGATTGATCATGCCATAAAGGTAAAATCAATATGGAAAAATTGACAGTTACACTCGGTGAACGGAGTTACCCTATTAGTATCGCTTTTGGTTTACTTAATTCACCTGATGCTTTTTTGCCGTTGAAAAGTGGCGAATACGCAATGATTGTAACGAGCAAAACGCTACATTCCATTTATTCTGCAAGAGTAAAATCTACTCTTACAAAAATGGGCATCAAAGTTGATGAGATCATTCTACCTGACGGAGAACAGTACAAATCATTAGCTACTCTTGATACTGTCTTCACTGCTTTATTGAAAAAAAATCATCCTCGAAGCACCACCCTTATTCCACTTGGGGGTGGTGTTATTGGTGACTTGACAGGATTTGCTGCCGCCTGCTACCAAAGAGGCGTTCGTTTTATCCAAGCACCAACCTCGCTTTTATCTCAAATTGACTCATCTGTTGGAGGAAAAACAGCAGTCAATCATCCATTAGGTAAAAACATGATTGGTGCTTTCTATCAGCCAATATCAGTTATTATTGATTTAGATAGTCTAAAAACATTACCAGTACGTCAGTTTTCTTCAGGCTTAGCTGAAATTATTAAATATGGCATTATTCTAGATTATGATTTTTTTTGTTGGTTAGAAAAAAACATTAATAAACTATTTGAATTAGATGAAAAAACAATAAGTTATTGCATACGACGTTGTTGTGAATTAAAAGCAAAAATCATTGCTATAGATGAAAAAGAAACCGATGAACAACGTGCCGTATTGAACTTAGGACATACCTTTGGTCATGCCATTGAAACTGAATTAAACTATGGTTGTTGGCTACACGGTGAGGCAGTTGCTGCAGGTATCGTGATGGCTGCAAAAACCGCAGAGTTAATTGGCCAATTTAATAATCATGATACTCAACGCATTTTAAACTTACTGAAGCAAGCAAATCTCCCTATTAAGGGACCATCAAAAATGGCTGCTGAAGCCTATTTACCTCACATGAGTAGAGATAAAAAAGTAGTTAATAATCAACTCAATCTGGTGCTACCCAAATCTATTGGAAACGCAGAATTATATACTAATATAAGCCATGAGATTGTTTTAAAAGCAATTAAACAATGCCTAGATACAGATTAAACCGTGATTGAAATACCAAGATAGCCATAGTGACACTATAATAAATATCCGTATTTTAGAATCAAATTGTACAAAAAATCATCTTTATCCATGATATGAGGTCATTCACCTTAAACGGAGGGGAAATGGACGAGTTCAAACCAGAAAGAAATCCTCAAGATCAGAGTAACTTCCGGCCAGACACTTCTGACAGGCCTGTATTACGTTCACGTCAGCAAGGATCTAAACACCATCTAGCTTCTCGGCAACATGTCATGACTGGTATCGCTGTTTTGGTTCTATTATTACTTACTATCGCGATTAGCTCACCACTTAAAGCGCCAACAGATCATGAGAAACAAAATACCTCTACAACAATAAATGAACGTAACATTAATATTTCTAAATCAATATCACTGTCAAATGAGTCTCCTTTATCTCAAGAACAAAACCAGCCACAAAACGTAACCATGCCTTCAATTAGTGATACACCGACTGAAAGTTCCTTTCCTCCAGCCAATCAAGGGAAAGGTAAACGTATTGAAATTCCTGGTGACGTTGTTCATGCTTTACGGCAGGGACAAACATTACCTAATGCTAAGCAACAACTCATTGAAAATCCGACACCAACGCCATCATCAACAAAACTTCTCGCTACTACGCCACCTAAGATCGTTGAAACAATTAAAACTAATTCTGAAAAAAAAACAAAACCTATAGTTAGAACACATACAAATCAAAGTGGTGATTTATTATGGACTCCAGCCAGTAATTACACACTGCAATTAAGCAGTGCAAGCCGCTCTGACTCTCTAGAAGCATTTGCTAAAAACAATCGCTTAACTAATTATAAAATCTATAAGACCATACGTGATAAAAAAGAGTGGTATGTTCTTATTCATGGTAATTACTGCTCAGCCAGTGAAGCAAAAAATGCAATTTCAACTTTGCCCGCTTCTGTTCAGGAAAAAAACCCTGGGTTAGAAAATTTCAGCAAATTAAGCAAGATTAAAAATAAAGAATTATTAGGCGCAAATATGCTGTCCTAAACAGAGATATATCAAAAACTCTGGAACATTTAGATAAAATATCGCGGCATGAAGAAAAAACGCGCTTTTTTAAAATGGGCTGGCGGTAAATATTTTCTGGTAGAAGAAATTAAAAAATATCTACCAGAAGGTGATTGTCTGGTAGAGCCATTTGTCGGGGCAGGTTCAGTATTTTTGAATACCAACTATAATGCTTATATCCTAGCTGACATTAATAATGATCTTATCAATTTATATAATACTGTAAAATATCATACTGATACATTTGTGCAGCATTCACTTCAGCTTTTTAACAATGAATTTAATACACCAGAGGAATACTACCGTTTACGTACCGAATTCAACTTATCTAATAATCCTAGACGTCGTAGTGAACTATTTTTATATCTTAATCGTCATTGTTACAATGGTCTTTGTCGTTACAACTCAAAAGGGGAATTTAACGTTCCATTTGGGCGCTATAAAAAACCTTATTTTCCTGAAGATGAACTCTATTGGTTTGGAGAAAAAGCACAAAAAGCTATTTTTGTCTGCCAAACCTATCAAGAAACATTACTATCAGTAAACAAAAGTGCTGTTGTTTACTGTGATCCACCCTATACTCCTCTTTCTGATACGGCTAATTTTACCGCATATCATACAAATAGTTTTGGCAACAAAGAACAATACAATTTGGCTCAAATTGCTTATCACTTATCATCAACTCGCGGAATACGGGTATTAATATCAAATCATGATACACCAGCGACTAGAGAATGGTATCATCACGCCAAGCTAAATGTTGTTAAAGTACGTAGAACAATTAGTCGTAATAGCTTTTCTCGTAAAAAAGTCGATGAACTTTTGGCATTTTATAATCTAACTTATAAAAAAAACGCAAAAGGTAAAAAATAAATCGGAGACAATAATGAAAGATTTTCTGATTGCCCCCTCTATTTTATCCGCAAATTTTGCATGTTTAGGTGAAGATACTGGAAAAGTCATTAAAGCTGGAGCTGATATTATCCATTTTGACGTAATGGATAACCATTATGTTCCAAATTTAACTTTTGGCCCAATGGTATGTAAAGCATTGCGAGATTATGGTATTAAGGCACCCATTGATGTGCATTTGATGGTAAAACCAGTAGATCGACTAATTCCTGAATTTGCTAAAGCTGGTGCAACTTATATTACCTTTCACGCTGAAGCAAGTGAGCATATTGATCACACATTACAATTAATTAAAGATAACGGTTGTAAAGCTGGTTTAGCTTTTAATCCTGCTACACCATTAAACTATTTAGATTACGTGATAGATAAATTGGATATGATCCTAATCATGTCGGTAAATCCTGGTTTTGGTGGGCAATCTTTTATTCCACAAACCCTAAATAAATTGCGTCAAGTTCGTAAAATGATCGATGAAAACGTTTATAATATTCGCCTAGAAGTTGATGGCGGGATCAATGTTAATGATATTATTAATGTTGCAAATGCAGGTGCTGACACCTTTGTCGCAGGTTCTGCAATTTTTAATCAACCAGATTACAAAACTGTCATTGATGCTATGCGTAAAAAGTTATCTGAGGCAATTTAATGGCATTAAAAAAATTAACCAAGATTAAAGTTATTTCATTTAATTTGGATGATACATTAGTCGACAGTGCAGGCGGATTAGCTGATGCTTTAGATCGTGCTTTAATCATTCAGCAATTACCCGCTGCAGGCAAAGAACTTGTTTCCACCTCGGTTCGTAATGGTGTCGATATTATGATAGAACGCGCATTAACTTGGGTAAATATTAAAATCACACCAGAAATCAAAAATAATGCTCGCCAATTATTTGATAAAATTTATGCAACTACAGTAATAACTGCTAGTCAACTTTTTCATGGAGTAAAAAAACATTAGCAGAAATAGCCACACAACCTTTACCAAGAACAATCGTCACCAAGAAACCTACGCCATTTATTGACCCTTTATTAAAAAAATTAACCATTGATTTTTATTTTTCTTTAATATTAAGGGGCGATGACGTAAAAGAGAAAAAACCCTATCCGGCTCCACTGTATCTTATAGCTAAGCGACTTAATTTTGATGACATTATTTATATGAGCTATTCAATTGATTTTAGACGTAAAGTGATATTTACGATGGAAGAAGAAGGGTTGAGTATCCGAGAAACAGCGAAGCAATTTCGGATTGGCTCTGCATCTGTATCGCGTTGGATTAATCAAATAGAGCCAAAAGCATCGACTACGCGTCAGCGAAAAATCGATAAATCCGAGTTGATAAAAGATGTTGAACAATATCCAGATGCTTACCAAAAAGAGCGTGCAGAGCGTTTTGGCGTTTGTCAGAAGGCCATTTGGCAAGCTCTTAAAAAAATGGGATTGACCTATAAAAAACTCTACGTCATCCGAAAGCCGACGAAAACACTCGACAAACGTTTCAACAAAAAACAACAGTATGAAAAAGAAGGCAAGCATATTGTTTTTATTGATGAAAGTGGTTTTTCACACGATACCCCGCGGACTCACGGCTATTCCCCGAAAGGTCAACCGTATGTTGGTCTCAAGAACTGGGGAGCTAAAGGAAAAACAAATGTTATCGGCGCTTTATTGAGCAAAACGCTGTTTGCTATCGGATTATTTGATATCAATATTAACAGCGATGTTTTCTATGCATGGATCACCCAAGTCCTTATCTGAGTACTTCCGAGTACTTCCTAAAAACAGTGTAATCATGATGGATAATGCAACTGTTCAAAAGAACAGAGTATTCAACAAGTCATCATCGATGCGGGGTATATGGTGGAATATTTGCCTACCCATTCGCAAGATCTTAATACAATTGAACATAAATGGGCACAAGCTAAATGCAAAAAAAGAGCGTTCGGATGCGACACAGATATTTTGTTCGGACTCAATATGGTGTAATCAAAATTAAGTCGCTTAGCTATAAAGATCAATTATTATTTGTCGGTGATTCTCATAATGATATCTTAGCCGCTAAAGCTGCAGATTGTCCTTGTGTGGGTTTAACTTACGGATATAACTATGGTGAATCTATCGCATTAAGTAAACCAGATTATGTATTAGATAACTGTGCCGATCTACTTCCTGCGTTAGGACTACCACCTTTGACAACTATGGGATCATAACATGAATATACCCCCTATAAATTCAATTAATACCGACAAAAAGCCTATTGTATTCAGTGGGGCTCAACCGTCTGGGGAATTAACCATCGGCAACTATATTGGCGCATTACGCCAATGGGTTCACATGCAAGATAATTATGACTGTATTTATTGTATTGTTAATCAACATGCCATTACAGTTCGTCAAGACCCCAAAGAATTAAGAAAACATACGCTTGATACATTAGCCTTATACCTAGCTTGTGGTATTGATACTAAAAAAAGTATTATTTTTGTTCAATCCCATGTTCCGCAACATACTCAACTTAGTTGGGCGCTTAACTGTTATACCTATTTTGGTGAATTAAGCCGCATGACACAATTTAAAGACAAGTCAACCCGTCATGCTGAAAATATTAATGCTGGATTATTTGATTATCCAGTATTAATGGCTGCCGATATTTTACTTTACCAGACAAACCAAGTCCCGGTTGGTATTGATCAAAAACAACATTTAGAGTTAAGCCGCGATATTGCTCAACGTTTTAATTCGCTCTATGGTGAAATATTTACTGTACCCGATCCCTTTATTCCTGAAAAAGGAGCGCGGGTTATGTCTCTACAAGAACCACAAAAAAAGATGTCAAAATCAGATGATAACCGCAATAATGTAATAACTTTATTAGAAAACCCTAAATCAGCGGCTAAAAAAATCAAACGTGCCCTTACTGATTCTGACGAGCCACCGCAAATTTATTATGATACAGAAAACAAACCGGGTATTTCTAATCTGATAGATATCCTTTCTGGTGTAACAGGCACATCTACCTCTGAGATAGAAAAACAATTTACCGGAAAAATGTATGGCGATCTTAAAAACACCGTTGCTGAAGCTGTTTCAGATATGCTAATAAATATTCAAAGCCGTTTTAATGAATTTCGTAATAATGAAAAACTATTGAATTACATTATCTCTGAAGGTGCTAGCAAAGCAGAGCCTCGTGCTCAAGTAACCCTTAGTAAAATTTATGACGCGATAGGTTTTATTAGTCCTATAAAAAAATAATGCTCTTCTCCCTCCTAAAACTCGAGGGAGATTGACATTAAGAATCAATTTAAAAATTAATAAAAATAAATAGTTAAAACAAATATCAATCTTTATTTTATTAATATATTTATTGAATAATATAGATAAAAAAATACCATTTAGCGAAACAAAAAGTTTCTTTTATTTGTTAATATATAATTAGAGTTAAAATTTTTTCATTACAATAATTTTAATTGGTCATTAAAAAATATTAGTAGGCCAGTAAATAATCTGGCACCACTAACATTGATATTAAACAAACAGATAAAACCAATGCTATTTTACTTTTCCTACAAAACGTTTTTCCGCTTCATCCTAATTAACAACTGACCAAAAGGCTTTAATATATTCAGGACGACGATTTTCATATTTAAGATAATAAGCATGTTCCCAAACATCAAGCCCTAAAATAGGATAACCGGAAACACCAGAAATAGATTCCCCCCATTAATGGGTGATCTTGATTAGCTGTCGAAACAACTGCCAGCTTTCCATCCGATTTCAATACTAACCCACGCCCAGCCAGAACCAAAACGAGTGGCTACTGCTTTTTCAAAGATTTCTTTAAAATTCTCAACGCTAGCAAAATCACGTTCAATTGCAGATTTTAACTTACCCTTTAGTTTAGTACCTGTTTTCAAACCGTTCCAAAACATACTATGATTGGCATGCCCACCTGCATTATTGCGTAAAAAAGTACGCTTATCCACAAGCCCCTTATCTAAATTTTGAATTAAATCCTCTATATCAAGTTTAGCAAGCTCAGGAAAATTTTTTAATGCATCATTAGTATTAATCACATATATTTGGTGATGTTTGGTATGATGGATCTTCATTGTACTTTCATGGAAATGTGGCTCTAGTACCCCATATTCATAAGGCAAGGAAGCTAATGTATAACTGATCCGCATTAACTCCTCTTACTTAAATATGAAATAAATGTTTCAATCAATCCTTATTTTACAAGGATTAACATAATAATGAAAAAAATTATAAACAATATATTTTTTTAAGGTTTTTATTTCTCTATAAAAAATCGACATATTCGCTCATTAGATTAAAATAAATTTTTTATAAAAACCATCAATTAAAACAATTTAAATAAAATAATTAATTAATAACAAATTTAAAATAAAACACTATCATTTACGTGATCACTTACACAAAAAACAAATTCTTTTTCATAGGATTAGTTAACTGCTCTTTGACATATGATTAACTCAAATGAGGAGAAGAAAAATATTATATCAACGTTCAAGTACCCCCTTCCTACTCAAATTGCCGCACATGCCTTAGTTAATAAAAAAAATACCAACAAGATTATCAATTATCTCTTGAAGATCCTGACGCTTTTTGGCGAGAAAAAGGTCAAATTGTTGACTGGATAAAACCCTATACCAAAGTAAAAAACACTTCATTTGATCCAGGGCACATTAACATCCAATGGTTTAAAGATGGTACCTTAAATTTAAGTGCTAACTGTCTAGATCGCCATTTATAATTAGGCGGTGATCAAACTGCAATCATTTTGGAAGGCGATCATTCATCACAATCTTATCATATAACTTACCGCCAACTTCATCATAATGTCTGCCTATTTGCCAATGCATTAAAAAATTAGGCATCAAAAAAGGGGATGTTGTTGCTATTTATATGCCGATGATACCTGAATCAGCCATCGCCATGTTAGCATGTACCCGCATTGGAGCTATTCATTCTGCTATCTTTGGTGGTTTTTCACCAGAAGCTATTGCAGGTCGCATTATTGAAAGTAAAGCTAAACTGATCATTACCTCAGATGAAGGGTTAAGAGAAAATCGTACTATACCACTGAAAAAATGTTGATGAAGCGTTAAAAAATCCAGCAATTAAAAGTATTAATAATGTTATTGTTTTTAGACGAACAGGTAATCAAATCGATTGGCAGGAAAAACGTGATCATTGGTGGCATGAACTTATTATAGTTAAGCGACTTAATTTTGATTACAAAATATATGTTTTTCTCCAATATAAATTTATTGATGTAGAGTAATTACTTGTGATCATTTTAAAGTCGCCCAACTATAAAAACCTCAACGTTGACTGTCTCGCTGAAGAAATGGATTAGGAAGATCCTTTATTCATTCTTTATACATCTGGTTCAAGAGACAAACCCAAAGGCGTCTTACACACCACTGGTGGCTATTTAGTTTATGTTTCTATCACTTTCAAATACTCATTTGACTACCAGGCAAAAGAAATTTATTAGTGCACTGCTGATATAGATAAACGACTTAATTTTGATGACACTATTTATATGAGCTATTCAATTGATTTTAGACGTAAAGTGATATTTACGATGGAAGAAGAAGGATTGAGTATCCGAGAAACAGCGAAGCAATTTCGGATTGGCTCTGCATCTGTATCCCATTGGATTAATCAAATAGAGCCAAAAGCATCGACTACGCGTCAGCGAAAAATCGATAAATCCGAGTTCATAAAAGATATTGCACAATATCCAGATGCTTACCAAAAAAAGCGTGCAGAGCGTTTTGGCGTTTGTCAGAAGGCTATTTGACAAGCTCTTAAAAAAATGGGATTGACCTATAAAAAAATTCTACGTCATCCGAAAGCCGACGAAAACACTCGACAAACGTTTCAACAAAAAAACAACAGTATGAAAAAGAAGGCAAGCATATTGTTTTTATTGATGAAAGTGTTTTTTCACACGATACCCCGCGGACTCACGGCTATTCCCCGAAAGGTCAACGGTCTGTTGGTCTCAAGAACTGGGGAGCTAAAGGAAGAACAAATGTTATCAGCGCTTTATTGGGCACAACGCTGTTTGCTATCGGATTATTTGATATCAATATTAACAGCGATGTTTTCTATGCATGGGTCACCCAAGTCCTTATCCCACTACTTCCTAAAAATAGTGTAATCATGATGGATAATACAACTTTTCACAAAAAACAGAGTATTCAACAAGTCATCATCGATGCGGCGCATATGCTGGAATATTTGCTTACCTATTCGCCAGATCTTAATCCAATTGAACATAAATGGGCACAAGCTAAATGCAAAAAAAGAACGCTCGGATGCGACATAGATATTTTGTTTGCACTCAATATGGTGTAATCAAAATTAAGTCGCTTAGCTATATTTTGACATTGATAATAAAATTCCTTAGTTTTGTTAGTTAAGTAACGGCTCGTTCTAATATGAGCGGTATTTTTACAAACAGGGCAACGCATCATATACACCTCCTAAAACTTAAGATTGAGTAATTTATATAGAGGTAAAATGATCTGTTTTCGTTATAAATCTCTACCTTGTACTTCACTACTAGCGCTATTTAAATCAATATCCATTGAAAATGGAACATCAACTCGTTATACCAAGGTTAGATAGCAACAACCATCTATTTTTTGTTGATTATTTGATATTTCAATATATTTACCACTAGCTACATCACCACTCGCTTTTCTTTTTTAAGCCGCAACGCGTCGTTTTATCCTTTTTGTTGTGTGGTTGACGACAGATTTTTTAACGTTAAAAATTTGTTTTTTTATTGTTAGATTAAAGACTCCTTTAAAGATAAGGAGATTAACTTAAATAATGGAGATACTAAGAGACAGAGTTATTACTAGTTGTTGGACGCGATCTGATGCACTTAAGGTTCATTTCGATGATCCAGTAACACCGCAACCCAATGTCAATATT
>NZ_CACTIE010000002.1 GCF_902713415.1 Arsenophonus endosymbiont of Bemisia tabaci Q2 | reverse complement strand
ATTTACTATAGCTAAGCGACTTAATTTTGATTACAAAATATATGTTTTTCTCCAATATAAATTTACTGATATAGAGTAATTACTTGTAATCATTTTAAAGTCGCCCAGCTATAGATATTATTAAATGGTTGAATACGCCCAGGTGTGTTTAGCTTTTTTGAAAGAGACTATTGCCATGCTGCTGCTTTAGCCTGATCACTTAACGCACCTATTTGTACGAAATAACGTTCAGTAGCCACGCTTGCTGATTTCATTGACGACGGATTAGCAGGATTATTTTGACTCACCATATTAGTTGATACCGTACTAGGAATTTTTGTTGATTGTATTGATTGAGATAAAGCGGGTTGGTGAGGGTGATTTTCTGCTGTTGATTGATTGCTGCTTGAGGAGTGGGTCTCTAATTTTGGTGGTTTAGGCAAGGCATAACTTTGCTTGGTAATATTAATACCAATCCGTGCCAGGTCCAGTTAAGGTGCCGGTAGGGGAAACTAAAATCGGATCAATTTTAATACGTGTTGTTAACATTAAATTTAACCGATCGGCACCTGCCTGTCATAGCGCTATATTTTTACCGGCTATAGGCTATATAGAGGGGCCTTAATCCTTAATGCGAACTATCATCATTCTGCCATTGATTAAATTAGTAATACGGGCACTTGGAATAGGTAAAGTAGGGTGTGAAGCTGTGAACTCTCATAAGGGCTGGCTTTTTCAGCCGTCGTACTTGTTTTACCGATAACTTCAGAGCCAAAAATGCTAGCTAAGTTTGGCCATTAAGTTGATAGTCATTATTAGCGCCAGAGTGATAAGGTTCGTAACACGCCTCTGCTCCTGATATATCTTGTACCGGCGCCATAGACAAATTGCTATTTTGTTTAGTTTGAGAAACACAGCCTGTTAAAAGTGCTATAGTAATGCTAAATATAAGCCAGTGGTAGTGGGTTACAGACCTCGTGATTATAAGCTTTTTGACAGAAATTTTCGATGGGTATGGATTGACATAATAATTCCAAATCCAGACATTAAAACGATTAATGCCGAGCCGCCATAACTTAGCAACGGTAAAGGAACACCCACTACAGGTAAGATACCGCTAACCATGCCAATGTTGACAAATATATAGAAAAACAGAATTAACATTAAGCCACCAATGATAACTCTACCAAAGGTATTTTGTGCATTAGCTGCAATTATTAACCCTCGCATGATTAGTAGTAGATATAATAGCAGTAAAATAACTACGCCAATTAACCCGAGTTCTTCAGCTAATACGGCAAAAATAAAATCAGTATGACGTTCTGGTAGAAATTCTAATTGCGATTGCGTGCCATGTAACCAGCCTTTGCCAAATAATCCCCCTGAGCCAATAGCAATTTTAGATTGGATAATATGATAACCAGCACCGAGTGGATCTGTTTCTGGATCGAGTAACATCATAACACGATCTCGTTGATAGTTGTGCATCAGAAAGACCCATAGAATAGGAATAAAGCAAGCGATGCCCGTGGCCGCAATGGCAATCAATTTCCAATTCATACCCGCTAAGAACAGGATAAACAAACCGGAGGCAGCAATTAAAATAGATGTGCCCAGATCAGGTTCAGCGGCAACCAGTAGCGTGGGGAGAAATATCAGTATCAATGCCAGCAGGGTATTTTTTAAGGTGGGAGGGCATAGATCACGATTAACAAAACGTGCAACCATCAATGGAACTGCAATTTTAGCAATCTCAGATGGTTGAAAACGAACGAAACCAAGATCTAACCATCGTTGCGCACCTTTACTGATTTTCCCAAATGCATCGACAAAAATTAACAGCATTAAGCAAAAAATATACAGGTAGGGTGCCCAATTTTCATAGATACGCGGTGAAATTTGCGCCATAACAATCATGACAACAAATCCAATCACGAATTGTATCAGCTTACGCTGCATCATATCAATATCTTGCCCACTAGCACTCCACATGATCATAACACTGTATATCGTTAAGGCGAGAATAATCAGCAACATTGGAATATCAATATGTAAACGCGTCCAAATAGGTAATTTATGTGATTTATCGGTCATATATTACTGATCTTCTTCTGGAGATACACTGCTATCTGGTGTTTGTGATATCGTTTTTTTACCAAGCAAAACATAATCAAGAATATTGCGGACAAGATCGCCAACAGCCGGTCCAGCGCCACCATTTTCTAGAATAATAGCAACGGAAACGGTCGGCTTTTGATAAGGGGCAAATCCAATCATTAATTTATGATCACGCAAGTGCTCATCTAATTTACTTGCATTATAGGTTTCATAACTGAATACCTGCGCTGTACCTGATTTGACGGCAGCCTTGTAGGGAGTGTTGGCAAAACTTCTACGTGCTGTACCATTTGGTGCATTAGCAACGCCATACATACCTTCTTTAGCTAACTCCCAAAAGCCTGAATGAATATCACCAATTTGGATATGCTCTTTCTGCTCATAAGGCAGCATAGCATTACCTAATTGAGTGCCATAAAGTAGATGGGGAATTTTAACCGTGCCGTCATTAATTAACGTCACTAATGCTTTTGCCATTTGGATCGGTGTTGTGGTCCAATAACCTTGACCGATGCCCACTGGAATAGTGTCTCCTTGATACCAAGGTTTTTTGTAGCGTTTTAGTTTCCATTCCCGGGTTGGCATAATGCCAGAGCGTTCTTCGTCAAGATCAATACCAGTATAATGCCCATAGCCAAATT
This sequence comes from Arsenophonus endosymbiont of Bemisia tabaci Q2, assembly GCF_902713415.1. Taxonomy (GTDB): domain Bacteria; phylum Pseudomonadota; class Gammaproteobacteria; order Enterobacterales; family Enterobacteriaceae; genus Arsenophonus. The sequence goes on along the minus strand of NZ_CACTIE010000002.1, from coordinate 22,334 downwards.
TTTGCATCCAATCGGAGATACGATCGATACCCATATCATAAGCAACCTGGTAAAAAAAGGTGTCGGCTGATTCGATAATGGCTCTAACGACATTTAATCTACCGTGTCCCCATTTTTTCCAGTCTCGGTGACGTTTTTCGGAATTTGGTAATTGCCACCAACCAGGATCAAATATGGTGGAGTTGGCGGTAACAATGTTTTCACTTAACGCTGCGACCGCCATAAATGGTTTAACGGTTGAGGCGGGCGGATATAATCCCTGGGTAGTTCTATTAATTAGTGGACGATTAGGATTATTTAATAAAGCTTGGTAATCTTTATTAAAGATACCATTAACAAATAGATTAGGATCATAGCTTGGAGTAGATACCAGCGCCAGTACTTCTCCATTGCGAGGATCAGTTACAACAACAGCAGCTCGGCTGGTGGTGAGCAACTTTTCGATCTCAACTTGTAAATTGAGATCAATAGTGAGATAAATATCTTTGCCTGCCTGAGGTGCTTGTTCATGAAGTTGGCGTATGACTTTTCCCCGACTATTAACTTCGACCTCTTCATAGCCTGTTTTGCCATGTAAAATATTTTCGTAATACCGTTCTATACCTAATTTACCAATATCATGGGTGGCAGTGTAATTTTTTAGTAGACCATCATTTTCTAGACGTTCTATATCCTTATCATTAATTTTGGCTACATAACCAATAACATGCGTTAGTGCAGAGCCATAAGGATAATAGCGGCGTTGGTAACCTTTGACTTCAATCCCGGAAAACCGGTATTGATTAACGGCAAAACGTGCAACTTGCACTTCATCTAGTGAGGTTTTTAACAGTATAGAGGTAAAGCCGCGTGAACGTTTGCGCTCTTTTTTGAAGTTTGCAATGTCGTCGTCAGTGAGATCAACCACATCACGCAATTGTGCCAATAGTTCTGTTAAATTAGGGACTTTTTCAGGAATGACTTCTAACTGATAAAATGTTCGGTTTAACGCAAGAGGAATCCCATTTCTGTCATAAATAATACCTCTACTAGGTGGAACAGGAACCAATTTTATCCGATTATCATTGGAGCGAGTTTGGTAGTCTTCATGGTGAACCACTTGTAGATGATAAAGATTACCAATTAAAATACTTACTAATATCATAATGATAATAAAAGCTATCAACGCCCGACGAATGAATAGAGTAGATTCAGCGGTGTAATCGCGAAAAGGAGTGTGTTTCTTTTTTTTTTCTTTCTTCGATTTCACACTAATAACCTACACAAATATATTATTCCCGATGGTAAGGATGATTTGTTGTAATGCTTCATCCCCGGTAAAGGCTCTCTACAACAAATATTCGAACTAAAGGATGAGACATTGTTAAGGATGACAGTGACCAACTTTGTTCTGCTGCTGCTTTAAAGGGAGGGGCAAGACCTTCTGGGCCACCAATTAGAAAGCTAATATTACGTCCATGTTGTTTCCATTGATCTAATTGTTCAGAAAGTTGCCGAGTTGTCCAGCTTGTACCTGGTATATCAAGGGTAATTATACAGTTACCTTTGTCAGCTGCAGCTAGCATCTGTTCTCCTTCTTTCTTGATGATACGTTTGAGATCAGCATTTTTCCCACGTTTTCCCGCAGGGATCTCAATAACTTCAAAAGCCATATCGTTTTGGAAAACGATGAGGATAATCTTGAAAACCGGTCTGGATCCAATCAACCATTTTGGTACCAATGGCAATCAGTTATAATTTCAAATTCAACTCCAGAGTTTTTCAAGTTGATACATACGGCGACTATCTTCTTGCATGATATGAACAATTGCATCGCCTAAATCGACAACGATCCAGTCAGAAACACCTTGTCCTTCAACACCCAGAGGAATTATTTTTGTCTTACGGTATGCTTCAATTAATTTGTCCGAAACTGATGTTAAGTGGCGATTAGATGTTCCGGTACAGATTATCATGCAATCGCTAATGCTAGATTTTCTACGTACATCAATAGTGACAATATCTTTCGCTTTTGTATCGACAAACCTGTCGATAATAAATTGTTGGAGTTCAGTTCCTTGCAAAGGTTCACCTTTAATTTCAAGTTAAATAAAAAATATTAATGTTATATTTTATTCAGTTATAAACTTCTGTTGAAAAAATAAGCATAAGATAATCCATATTTTAATCTAATTTTTAGTAAAACCAGTTGAATATTTATAATTAGTTTTAAGATAAGTTATCGGAAATTATGCCTTATTTTCATCAGCAATATAAAAAGTGCCAAGATATTACCAATCAACTTATATACTCACAATAATTTAAGGGAATTTTGTCAATTTTTTATATTTATTGGTTAATTATAAGCAATTTTGATAAAGATGATGTTTATCAATATAGCGCAAAACTGCAGGTGGCAATATATCTTTGCAACTTTTTCTATCTCGTTTTCGTTCACGAATTTCAGTTGCAGAAATATTTAACAAAGGAGTATCAGTCAAATATATGGCACCAAAAGGTTTATCGCTGAGTATTTCCGGCTCATGCACTTGATGATTTTTTAGCCATTGTTGCATTGATGGAGTTGAAAAATAAGTGCTATAGCCTGGACGAGCGCAGACTAATAAATGACAAAAATCCAAAATTTTTTGCCAATCAAACCAGGTACTGATTGATAGTAGTGAATCTTGTCCGATAATAAAGGCTAGTGGTTTTTGCCTACCGATTTGTTGCCGAAAAGAGAGTAGTGTTTCAACGGTATAAGAGGGAGTTTTACGTTTAAGTTCACGGGTATCAATACTAAATAGCGGATTATTTTTGATAGCTAATTTTATCATTGCCAATCTTTTTTGAACGGTTGCTTCAGGTTGTGGGCGATGGGGTGGCACATGATTGGGAAGTAAAACAACCTGTTGTAAACCGACTTGCTTGGCTAGCGCTTCAACGGGAAGTAAGTGACCATAGTGAATAGGATCAAAGGTACCACCAAATAGTGCTTGAATAGATTTAGAATTAGCTGTTTTGTTAGTTTGTTGAGTCATTAATAAAACTCTCGGGCAGTGATTTACCGCACAATAGCATTGATAAAGTTTCTAACTTTGGCCAAATTGACTGGCCATAATCTTGTTTTAAATGTAATTCAGCATGGGTAATCAACTGTATTGCAAGCTGTAGTTCGCGAATGGATAAACGCTGTAGCGCAGCGCTAAGAAGAGGGCGGCGGGCTTGCCAAATTTTATGCTGATCAAATAATTTTTTTAAATCTTTATCGCTATTTTGTTGTGTTAATCTCAAAAGCAATATCAGTTCACGTTGAATTATACGTAATAGAGTCACTGCTTCATAATCTTCGCGTTGTAATTGTTGTAGGATATGCCAAACACGTTTAATTTTACCTGCAAGTAGCGCATCAACCCAATGATAAGGTGTAAAATTAACGGCATTATTTACCGCCTCTTTGACACGAGATAGGGTGAGGTTACCATCGGGATATAAGAGTAATAAACGTTCAAGAGCTTGGTTAAGAGCTAGTAAGTTGCCTTCATAATAATAACAAAGAAGCTCATTAGCTTGTTTATCTAAGCTAACAGATATGGTTTTTGCTCGTTGGTTTATCCATTGAGGTAGTCTGGACTGTTCTGGTGTCAGACAATTAATATAGACTGCATCTTGGGCTATTTTTTTGCACCAGGCACTATTTTCTTGTGCTTTTGTTAATTTGCCGCCACATAATATGAGTAATAAATCAGGATGTAATAATTCAGCCAACTTAAGTAGCTTTTCCGCTATGGCGGTTGTGGGGCTACTTTCAGGTAATATTAAGATCAGGATTTGTCGGCTAGCAAATAGGCTAAGTGATTGACTAAGATGATAAATAGTGTCCCAGTCTGTGCTTGTATCTAGCGAATAGGTATAACGTTCAGAAAAACCCTGCTGTTGAGCAACTTGACAAATTTTATCCATGCTTTCTTGTGATAAAAGCGGATCATTGCCAAAAATCAGATAACAAGTTCGCAGCTTATCAATAAGCTGCGAAGTTAGCTGCTCCGGGTAAATACGGATCATTCTGAGTCTACCGATAGCGCTTTCTCGACAACGACAGATCCTTCTGGCTCATTCTGAATAGTGCTATGAACGATCAGTAATTTACGAATTAACTGGCGAGCGGCTTGTTCACGCATTTCTTGTTTAACCAGTTCGCTTTCGGCGTCTTTAGCTAGTGTTTCTAACGGATTGTCGAAGAAAGCGCGCTCGACGCGTGTTTTTATGGGATAAACAGTGCCTTTAAAGAGGATAATTTGTGCGCTGAACCAGAAATTTAATTGTTTTTCTGCACTTTTACCGTATTGATAGATGGAAACGGTTTTGGTGTTTTCAGATGAACCCACTATTTTTAAAATTGGCACATTCTGAAGATTTTCATCGATTAAGTTGACATTATTTAGGCGTAATTGATGTCTAATTGCACGTGCTAGTGGGCCGTAGGGATCACCACTACTTAATCTTAATGTTTTTAGTTCTTCAGGTATTTGCGTCGTACCTTGTAGGCGAAATCCGCAGCCAGCCGTGATCAACAGGGCTAAGCTTAGAAATAAAGTAATTAAATAACGCACATGGTCTCCTTATTAAGTTAGCCGACAACAAGGTTTAACAGCTTGTCTGGCACATAAATTACCTTACGGATATTCATACCTTCAAGGTATTTTGCAACACCATATTCTTGCCTTGCCATAGCTAACACAGAATCTTGTGATGCACTGATATCAACAGTAATACGCCCACGAACTTTACCATTAACTTGAATAATGACTAATTTAGTATCGTCTATTTTTGCTTGTTCGTAAGCAACTGGCCAAGGCGCATTATCGATATCTTCCAGCTGACCAAGTGCTTTCCACAGGATAAAGCAAGCATGGGGGATAATGGGCGATAGCATCCGCACAATAGCTTCTAGAGATTCTTGTATTAATGCTCGATCCTGTTCACTATCATGGGAGGCTCGTGTTAGTTTATTCATAAACTTCATAATAGCAGCAATCGCAGTATTAAATGCATAACGGCGGCCGATATCATCAGTCACTTTAGCGATGGTTTTATGTAGGTCACGCCGCAGGTTTTTCTGCTCTGGAGTAAGGTTGGTGCTATTTAATGGCGCTGTTTTACCTTTTTGCGTATGTTCAAAAACGGTACGCCAGAGACGACGAACAAAACGATTTGCACCTTCTACACTTGATTCTTGCCATTCTAAAGTAAGTTCCGGCGGAGCGGCAAACATCATAAATAAACGAACCGTATCTGCCCCATATTTTTCTACCATTAATTGTGGATCAATACCGTTATTTTTCGATTTAGACATTTTACTCATCCCGGTATAGGAGAGTTGATGTCGATGCTTATCAGTTGCTTTGACAATCTTACCTCTTTCATCCCGTTCAACAGTCACATCAACGGGTGACACCCAAACTCGTTGTCCATTTTCACCTAAGTAATAAAAAGAATCGGCTAATACCATTCCTTGACATAACAGACGTTTAGCTGGTTCATCAGAATTTACTAAGCCTGCATCACGCATTAGTTTGTGGAAAAAACGGAAATATAATAGATGCATAATGGCATGTTCAATACCACCGATATATTGATCAACAGGCACCCAGTAATTCGCCGCGGCTGAATCTAGCATCCCTTGGTCATAATTAGGACAAGTATAACGGGCATAATACCAAGAAGACTCCATAAAGGTATCAAAGGTATCTGTTTCACGTAATGCTACATGACCATTGATGTTAGTGTTAGCCCATTTTGGGTCGGCTTTAATAGGACTTGTGATGCCATTCATCACCACATCTTCAGGTAAGATGACAGGTAGTTGTTGTTTGGGTACTGGCATGACAGAACCATCTTCCATGGTTACCATAGGAATTGGTGCGCCCCAATAACGTTGGCGAGAAACCCCCCAATCACGTAGACGATAATTGACTTTACGTTGCGCCGAAGCTTGTGAAACCAGTTTATTGGCAATCGCATTGGCGCCTGTTTTATTGTCCATGCCACTAAATTCACCTGAATTAATCAGTGCATTTTTGTCAGTCAACGGACCTGCTTTTAGATCGGGCATCTGGCCTTCATTATCAGCAATAACCGCTTTGATCGGTAAATGATATTTGGTTGCGAATTCCCAGTCACGTTGGTCATGCCCTGGAACTGCCATTACTGCCCCTGTACCATATTCCATTAACACAAAATTGGCTATCCAGATCGGAATTTTTTCATTAGTTAGCGGGTGAATTGCGAACAGATTGCTGGCAATACCTTTTTTTTCCATGGTTGCCATTTCTGCTTCAGAAACCTTGATATTACGACATTCATCAATAAAAGCGTTAAGTTTAGTATTTTTTTCTGCCGCGCTTTTTGCTAACGGATGAGTTGCTGCAATAGCGAGATAAGTCACCCCCATAAAAGTATCTGGTCGAGTAGTATAGACAGTTACCTTTTCATCCATGTCTGCCAGTTCAAAGGTAATTTCAACCCCGTCTGAGCGGCCGATCCAATTACGCTGCATGGTTTTAACTTGCTCTGGCCAGCCATCGAGTTTATCTAAATCATTGAGTAGCTCTTCTGCATAAGCGGTAATTTTTATGAACCATTGGGGAATTTCTTTGCGTTCGACCGGGGTATCGCAACGCCAGCAGCAGCCATCAATGACTTGCTCGTTTGCTAACACCGTTAAATCATTTGGACACCAGTTAACGGCAGCGGTTTTTTTATAAACCAAACCTTTTTCATAAAGCTTAGTAAAAAACCATTGCTCCCAACGATAATACTCCGGTGTACAAGTTGTAACTTCTCGACTCCAGTCATAACCAAATCCGAGCATTTTTAATTGATTTTTCATGTAATCAATATTGGTATAAGTCCAAGGCGCTGGAGCAGTATTATTTTTTACTGCGGCATCTTCTGCCGGTAAACCAAAAGCATCCCAACCGATAGGTTGCAGTACATTTTTGCCTAGCATGCGTTGATAACGTGAGATAACATCACCAATGGTATAGTTGCGTACATGCCCCATATGTAGCTGACCAGACGGGTAAGGTAACATTGACAAGCAATAGTATTTTTCTTTTTTATTATCTTCTATTACTTTAAATGTTTGTTTTTCTTCCCAATGACGTTGTACGTATTGCTCTATCTCTTCTGGTCGATATTGTTCTTGCATGACACCGATGTTCCTATGGCGATAATGCGGCATTGGCCGGGAATTATATAGTTTATTTTAGATCTGCATAGAATAGCGGATAAATGCCTCTAACAACAACTATTGATAAATATTTAACGAGCAAGTTAAATTAATTTTATTAATGCAAATGGTGGGTTGTTTCAGAGGGGAGGGTAGCATGTTAGATGGTAAGTCTAGCACGCTTTAGGCGCTATTTTAATATTATTATTTAGCCAATTGGGCGACGATTTTGTCACCCAACAAGGATAGAGAAATTAATGTATGATCTTAGCAAGAAATTCTTTAGCACGTTTTGATTTCGGCGCAGCAAAGAAATCATCTTTATTGCTATCCTCAATAATTTTTCCTTCGTCCATAAAAATCATTCGATGAGCAACTTTTTTAGCAAATCCTATTTCGTGAGTGACTGCTATCATGGTCATTCCTTCATTAGCAAGCTTTATCATTACATCAAGTACTTCGTTGATCATTTCTGGATCTAATGCGGAGGTCGGTTCGTCAAAAAGCATCGCAATCGGATCCATACAGAGTGCTCTGGTAATAGCAACGCGTTGTTGTTGCCCACCAGATAACTGAGCTGGAAATTTATTGGTATGGTTAGCTAATCCAACTCGCTCTAATAATTTTATGGCAGTATTTTCAGCGGTTTTTTTATCTCTCTTTAAGACTTTTATCTGTGCTAGTGTTAAGTTTTCAATAATCGATAGATGAGGGAATAACTCAAAATGTTGAAATACCATACCGACTTTTGAGCGCAATTTAGCCAAATCTGTCTTTTTGTCATTAACATGAATATTATCAATATATATTTCACCATTTTGAATCGGTTCTAAGCCATTAATGGTTTTTATTAATGTTGATTTACCTGAACCCGAAGGGCCACAAATAACGACAACTTTCCCTCTTTTGACATTCATTGAACAATCAGTAAGCACCTGAAACTGTCCATACCATTTAGACACATTTTTTAAAGAAATCATTAATAGTCCTTTTTCAGATAGCTAACCAGCATAAGTCTATATAAATTAATGAAATATTATTTTTTTAAAAAATTTTTTATAATAAAAAGCTCATTAACTAAATTTAATGATAAATATCAATAACAAGATAAAACCGTATCATCGATTGTTAAGACATGATGATAATTAATATATGCTAAATTGACTACTTTTTTTTTGCTTGATAAAACATGCCAATATGATAAATAAGGCAACCAATGCCCACATAGGCCAGTTACTCCAACGTGCATAAGGTGTAAGACCAGATGTTGGTGTTACCTCAGTATTTAATACTGAGCGAGTGAATTGAGGAAGTTCTGCCTGAATATCACCATTAGGTTTGATTACTGCTGTAACACCATTATTAGTGGCACGTAATACTGGTCGACCAAGCTCGAGTGCCCGCATGCGGGCCATTTGAAAGTGCTGCCATGGGCCAATAGAATGTCCAAACCATGCATCATTTGAAAGCGTTAATAGAAAATCGGTATCTGATTTAAAGTTGTCTCTAACTTGGGAGCCTAAAATAATTTCATAGCAGATAGCAGCAGTTAGATGAATATTACCAGCAATTAACTGCTGCTGCTCATAATCACCAGGACTAAAACCTGACATTGGTAAATTAAATAAAGGGGCAATTGGTCGAAGAATATTTTTTAATGGTACAAATTCACCAAAAGGCACCAGGTGGTGTTTCTGATAACGATTACTGGTTGGATATTGGTAAGGTTTATTTTCTCCCAACACAATAATACTATTAAAAAAATTACTCACATCCTGTTTGCTTGGTTTAGCATTAACTATACCAGTAATTAGGCGAGTATTTTGTAAGCGCAGTAGTTTATCTAATGAGGTTAGCCAAACGTTATTATCCAATTCGATCGATGGAATAGCAGATTCTGGCCAGATAACGATATTGGCATTGCCAAAATAAGGTTTAGAGAGATCGAGATAAGTACTAATGGTTTTTTCGAGAAATCCTTGTTGCCATTTTAAGCGTTGCGGTATGTTACCTTGAACTAAAACAATTTGTGATTTTTTTTCTGCGACCGGCGTGAACCACTGATAATTTTTAAATATTAGAGGTAACAATAATAAGATAATTGCTGTAATTGGCGGAATAATTCTGCGTTTTAGGCAAGTAAACACTAAGCAGCTGCTAATGATCAGCAGTAGTAATGTTATCATCTCAACGCCAAATATCGGCGCGATGCCTTTAAGCGGCCCGTCGATTTGACTATAACCAAATTGTAGCCAAGGGAAACCAGTTAGTATCCAGCCACGTAAATATTCAGTTATTTGCCATATTGCTGGTGCGGCAAAAATAAAGCGAGCAATATTAAGGCGCGGAAAAAATCGATTCAGCAGATAAGCAAATAGCGCGGGATAAAGTGATAAATAAGCTGCCAGTAAAATGATTAAAAGGACATTAACCACTAATGGCATACCGCCAAAATCGGAAATACTGACATAAACCCAGTTAATACCACTACCAAAAAGACCAATTCCCCAAAAAAATGCTATTAAACTTGCTTGTTTGCTTGAGTAATTAACAATTAGCAGCTGTAAGCCAAAAAGAGAAAAAAGCGCGGCTAACCAAATATCAAAAGGTGAAAAAGCCAGTGTTCCGTAGAACCCGAAAATTAACGCGATAAAAGCTCGTAACCACTCACGTTGATAGAGTAGCATTTTTTTCATTAATACTATTCTTCTATAAGATTTGGGATTGGTGCTTCATCAGGAATTTTTACCTGAACTTGAATGATTTTGCGGCTATCAGCCATGGTAATTTTAAACATATAACCATCAATTATGATAACTTCCCCTCGGGCAGGCAAATGTCCAAAGGTTTGCATCACCAAGCCACCAATAGTATCAACTTCTTCATCATTAAAACGCGTGCTAAATGCTTTATTGAAATCATCCAGTTGGGTTAACGCACGAACAGAATAAGCATGTTTGCTTAACTGGCGAATATCAATGTCTTCTTCATCATCATATTCGTCTTCAATCTCACCAACAATTAATTCGAGAATATCTTCGATTGTTACCAAACCAGAAACGCCACCAAATTCATCGATGACTATTGCCATATGATAACGTTGTGAACGGAACTCTTTTAATAACAGATCAACACGTTTACTTTCAGGCACAACAACGGCGGGACGTAATACTTTATCGATAGTGAAAGGTTCAGCATGAGTACGCATAAATGGCAGTAAATCTTTAGCCATTAATAGACCTTCAATATGGTCTTTATCTTCACTAATTACTGGAAAACGAGAATGTGCTGAGTCGATAATCATATCAAGGCATTCCTCTAACGATTGATTTCGTTTTAAAGTTACTATCTGAGAGCGTGGGATCATGATATCCCGAACACGCTCGTCGGAAATATTCATTACCCCTTCAAGCATTTCTCTGGTATCAGGATCAATAACATCTTTTTGCTCTGAATCACGAATTAGTTCAACTAAGTCATCACGATTTTTCGGTTCACCGTAAAATAATTGATTTAGGCGCCCGAAAAAACTCTTTTTCGAGTGATGATTATCATTGTTTGTAGGATGGTCGTCGCTCATGGCGTTTTATTAAAATTTCTCTAAGTAGTTTATCGTATCATAATTATTTAGCACAAAAGTAGCATTATAGTTATGCTTTTTCATGCTGATAAGGATCAGGATAACCCAATTTTTGCATAATTTCAGTTTCTATTGTCTCCATTTCTTCTTCCGCTTCACAGTCAGTTAGATGATCATAACCTAATAGATGAAGACAACCGTGTATTACCATATGCGCCCAGTGAGCATCCTGGCTTTTTTGTTGTTCAATCGCTTCTTTTTCAACAACTTGACGACAAATAATCAGATCGCCAAGTAAGGGTAATGTAATGTTTTCTGGCGCTTCAAAAGGGAAGGATAACACATTTGTTGGTTTATCTTTTCCTCGATATGTCAGATTTAAATATTGGCTTTCTACTATATCGACAATACGAATTGTGATTTCACTTTCAGATTGAAATTGTGGCAGGAAAGCTTTAAGCCAGTGTTGGAATGTCGTTTCACTGGGTAATCCATTATGATCGCTACAGGCTATCTGGAGATCAAGAATAACTGATTGCAAGCAAATATCTCCTTTTCTATAGAGCGCTTGATGGTTCTTTTTGTTAACGAAGTAACTGTTTTCGTTCTTGTTCTTTTGTTTCCCAGTTTTCGTAGGCAATAACCACTTTTGCTAATACAGGATGGCGTACTACATCATCACTATTAAAAAAATTAAAGCTTAGTTCTTTAACTTCAGAAAGTACTTCAATTGCGTGGCGTAAACCTGATTTGTAACCACGAGGCAGATCAATTTGAGTTACATCGCCGGTGATCACGGTTTTAGAGTTAAAGCCGATGGGGGTCAGAAACATTTTCATCTGTTCAATGGTGGTATTCTGGCTTTCATCAAGAATGATAAAAGCATCATTGAGTGTGCCACCGCGCATATAGGCTAATGGCGCCACTTCAATCACATTGCGCTCAATCAATTTTTCTACTTTTTCAAAACCCAACATTTCAAATAGGGCATCATAAAGTGACCGTAAATAAGGATCAACTTTTTGACTAAGATCACCTGGCAGAAAGCCGAGTTTTTCGCCGACCTCAACAGGTGAGGCGAGTGACTAGAATACGACGTATTTCTTGAGGTTCTAAAGCATCAACCGCAGCAGAAACGGCGAGATAGGTTTTACCTGTTCCGGCAGGGCCAATACTGAAAGTAATATCATGGCTATATATTAGCAATATATTATTGAGCCTGATTCGTTGTTCGTGGTTTGACAACGCCTCGTTTGATTTTAATGTTTACAAATTTGTCGTAACTGCCAACGTTTTCAACGGATTTCTCAAAAAATTGACTTTCCATAATAGATAAGTAGATTTTGTTCAGGGACAATATCAGGAATAATGCCACATATAGGCGCTGTATCAACATATAGGCGGTGTAAAATGTTGCTAGCTGCGTTTGATATTAAGTAGTTTGCCAATCAATTTGAAACGGTTATTTCGACGATTAATTTCGATAGCGAGTCTACGTTCAAATTGCTTTATATTATCATCGAACGGGCCACAAAAGCTAATTAACCGTTGGTTATCAGCTAGCTCTAAAAATATTTCGCTAGTGGCAATTTGTGAATTATCTTTTGCGATCACTGAGTCTCTCTAATTTATATTAAAGTTGGTCTACACCGAGCTCGTCTTCTTTTCGTGTCCGTGCAATAACCGATTCGGGTGATTCTTGGCTCCTTAATGCCATACTATCTTCTGTTTTAACTACTTTACCGCGTAAAGAATTGGCATAGACATCGACAATTTCGACATCAACAAACTTTCCGATCATGTTTTGGCTGCCTTCGAAGTTTACCACCCGATTATTTTCGGCACGGCCGGAAAGTTCCATAATATTTTTACGTGAAGGCCCTTCAACCAGAATACGTTGAATGCTACCCAACATTGTTCGGCTATAATTCATTGCTTGCTGATTAATACGTTGCTGAAGTAGATAGAGGCGTTGTTTTTTTTCATCTTCGCAGACATCGTCAGGTAAATCAGCAGCTGGGGTACCAGGGCGTGGTGAGTAGATAAAACTAAAACTCATATCAAAATTAACATCGGCAATAAACTGCATGGTTTTTTGAAAATCATCTTCTGTTTCACCCGGAAAACCAATAATGAAATCTGAGCTAATAAGAATATCGGGTCGTGCTTTACGTAATTTTCGGATAATGCTTTTATACTCAAGGACTGTATGAGACCGTTTCATCATGGTCAAAATACGATCTGACCCACTTTGAACGGGAAGATGCAAGAAGCTAACAAGTTCAGGGGTATCTTCATAGACAGCAATAATATCGTCGGTAAATTCAATTGGATGACTGGTGGTAAAACGGATGCGATCAACGCCGTCAATGACAGCAACTAGACGTAATAATTCGGCAAATGAATAAATTTCACCGTCAAAAGTTGTTCCAGAATAGGCATTGACATTTTGCCCCAATAAGTAAATTTCACGCACACCTTGGGCAGCTAATTGTGCGATTTCAAATAAAACGTCATCACATGGTCGGCTGACTTCCTCACCACGCGTGTAAGGAACGACACAAAATGAGCAGTATTTATTACAGCCTTCCATAATGGAAACATAAGCTGAAGGGCCTTCTGCTCGAGGTTCCGGTAATCGATCAAATTTTTCAATTTCTGGAAAACTGATGTCGACGATTGGACTACCTGCACCTTTGACTTGATTGATCATCTCTGGTAGACGGTGCAAAGTCTGTGGGCCAAAAATAATGTCAACACTGGGAGCCCGTTGACGAATGAAATCCCCCTCCTGTGAAGCGACACAACCACCAACACCAATAATAATATCGGGATTAACATCTTTTAGATTTTTCCAACGCCCTAATTGATGAAATACTTTTTCTTGCGCTTTTTCGCGAATTGAGCAGGTATTTAACAGTAGAATATCGGCTTCTTCGGCTATTTCTGTTAATTGATATCCATGGGTGCTGTTTAGAAGGTCAGCCATTTTTGATGAATCGTATTCATTCATCTGGCAGCCCCAGGTTTTAATGTATAGTTTTTTATTCGTCAACATTTTGTATATCCAAAGTTTTCAGTAGCAAAATCTGTCATACTGGGAACATTATGTATTAAATTAGAAAATGTTGATATGTATTGTATTCGTTTGGGGCATCGGTGACCAGTATGTGGGATAGATTATTAGTAAATGATTTAAGAAAAACTAGGCTTACTATTAGATTGATGACTATTGATAGCTAAGTTGATATGAATAGAATAGATGAAAATTATGATATTATAGTGGTTGGTGCCGGTATGATAGGTGCAGCCATGGCAATTGGATTAGCCAAAGAAGGTTGGCAGATCCTGTTACTTGAACACACTAAACCTGCACCTTTCGATCCGTTAGAGCAGCCTGATTTACGCGTTTCAGCGCTAAGTTATACTTCGGTAGATCTACTTAAACAACTTGGTGTGTGGGATAGTGTTTTAAATATGCGCGCAGCCCCTTATCGAAGGTTAGAAACGTGGGAAAGGGAAAACTCACATGTGATGTTTGAAGCAAAGAGCCTCGGTTTACCTGAACTGGGTTATATGGTTGAAAACCGTATTTTGCAATTGGCATTATGGCAGCAATTTTCTCAATATCGCAATCTTAGCTTGTTATGTCCCGCCAAATTGCTAGCAATGCAGCGTAAGAATCAACAGTGGGAAATCACTTTAAGTAATAATCAGCAACTATCGGCAAAGTTAATTATTGCGGCTGATGGCGCATGTTCTCAGGTGCGATCTTTAGCTGGTATTGGCAGTAGCGGTTGGCAATATAATCAATCATGTCTGCTTATTACAGTTAAGATGGAGCAACCGCAACAGGATATTACTTGGCAGCAATTTTTTCCTTCTGGTCCGCGAGCATTTTTGCCGTTATTTGATCATTGGGCCTGTTTGGTTTGGTATGATAAACCCGCCCGAATTAGACAACTGCAAGCTATGTCCCTGGAGCGGCTTAGGCAAGAAATTATGGCAGCTTTCTCTGCTCGCTTTGGCTCACTGCAAGTTGTTGCTAAAGGGAGTTTTCCACTGACACGCCATCATGCTAATCGTTATGTTGGAGAAGGGCTAGCTTTGATTGGCGATGCGGCTCATACTATTAATCCACTTGCTGGTCAGGGCATTAATCTTGGTTACCGTGATGTTGATAGTTTGTTGAAAGTATTGATTAATGCTAAAATTTATTTATTACCTTTTTATGCTCGAAAAACTTTACTGACTTATCAACAGGATAGGATGCCAGATAACAAATTGATGCAGGCAGGTATGGATGCTATTTATACACTGTTTAGTTCTCAGTTAGTGGGTATAAAATCAGGCCGAAATTTAGCATTAATGTTAATACAACGGCTAAATACAGTTAAGAAAAAGCTACTTAAATATGCTTTAGGTTTATAATATAAAGTCGATTATGATATTTTTTGACTGTTATGTTGTAAAACGTTGTTTTCTCAGGTTAAGAGAATGTCAAGATTGATTAAATTGTGAGATGGATGAAAAAACATTATTTTTGTTATTTTTTTATGATTCACGTGTTATACTGTTTCTAGATTTTTATTTTTATTCATAAAGTTTATCTTTTTTACTGGTGTTGGTAGTCCAACTTGGCATATGTTTTTGCCTATTTCTGTCATGTTACTCTGATACTAATAGCTGTGTTTTGATACTTTTTATTTTACGCGTTTGAAGTAGATCGCCGCTGTTTTTCAGCGGTGTTATTAATTATTATCAACCATCAACTTCTTTTTCTTTAACTGGTTATAAAGCTAAGCCTTTGGCAAAACAAAGGCGTATTACAATAATTAATAAAAAGTAATTAATGGCTATTTTGTGATGGTTTGTAATTGTTTGAATAAATTATCAAAAAATTCTTAATTAGATTTTTAGGTTATCTCACTTTGGGGATTTTTTACCCTTAGCTATGTTTAACTAAAATGCTAGAAATATGCCGGTAAGTCATTATTAATAAAAAATAATTTTTATATATAACTTATTCTTATTCAATGCCGCTCGGGATTTTTGATTTGCCTAATTTACTAAGTTAGCTGGCTGTTGGTGGTACACCTTCAGTCAGCGACATTTTTAAATCATATTTAAATTAGATAAAAATCACGCCATTAAGTATGTCGCATCGTTGCTTTTAAATTTAATTTATGGAAAGTAAAATATTCTTAGTGGATATTCTTTTTGAATTCTTTGAAAAATTATTTAATTTTGTAGATAATTGAAAGCTAATGGCTGGGGTACCAGGATTTGAACCTGGGAATGCCGGAATCAGAATCCGGTGCCTTACCGCTTGGCAATACCCCAATCGGGGATAATTGATATAATAATTAAAATCCATAATATGGCTGGGGTACCAGGATTCGAACCTGGGAATGCCAGGATCAAAACCTGGTGCCTTACCGCTTGGCGATACCCCAACGAAAATATAAATAATTTTTATAAATACTGGTGCGGGAGGCGAGACTTGAACTCGCAAACCTTGCGGCGCCAGAACCTAAATCTGGTGCGTCTACCAATTTCGCCACTCCCGCAAATATGGTGGCTACGACGGGAATCGAACCTGTGACCCCAGCATTATGAGTGCTGTGCTCTAACCAGCTGAGCTACGTAGCCATCTTTTGCATAACCTTTATCGGCGTTGCCGGGCGCATTATGCGTATATCGACCCGAGTCGTCAACTGATTTTTTTTACGATTTCTACAGAAAAGTATTTGTTTGTTTGGGTTGTAATCATTTTGTCGATAAAATCAACAAAAATAACGACGTTGTCGGCAAATAATAATAGCTTGATATGTTAAATATAAAAACTAATTAAGTTAAGCTATTTTTGCTCATGAAGTGAAGCGATCCTTTTTATTTCAATGGTAGTGATAATTTCCATTAACAACCAAAAGCATCTTATTGGTATCTTGCGATAAAATGTTGATGGCCACTGAGCAACTTGTCAGTGGTCAAAAGTAAACAAATTAGCGCGTAATATTGTATATCTATGCAGCTAGTTTTCAGCGATTAATAATTGCTGTTGTCTATTAAAATAAAAGATAAATGTGAGTTGCACCATAAATTCTTTATATTCTCGCTAGTAAAAACATAGATAAATGTATTACAACGCTATTCCTATTCAAGCAAATGTTGTAAAAGTTCGCCATTTAATATAGCACACTTAGTTAAGGCGAAAGCGCCAATAGCTGAATTATAGCTAGGCGACTTTAAAATGATTACAAGTAATTACTCTATATCAGTAAATTTATATTGGAGAAAAACATATATTTTGTAATCAAAATTAAGACGCTTAGCTATAATATTGATATCAAATAATCCGATAGCAAACAGCGTTGTGCCCAATAAAGCGCCGATAACATTTTTTCTTCCTTTACCTCCCCAGTTCTTGAGACCAACACACCGTTGACCTTTCGGGGAATAGCCGTGAGTCCGCTGAGTATCGTGTGAAAAACCACTTTTATCAATAAAAACAATATGCTTGCCTTCTTTTCATACTGTTGTTTTTTATTGAAACGTTTGTCGAGTGTTTTCGTCGGCTTTCGGATGACCTAGAGTTTTTTATAAGTCAATCCCATTTTTTAAAGAGCTTGCCAAATGGCCTTCTGACAAACGCCAAAACGCTCTGCACGCTCTTTTTGGTAAGCATCTGGATATTGTTCAACATCTTTTATCAACTCGGATTTATCGATTTTTCGATGACGCGTAGTCGATGCTTTTGACTCTATTTGATTAATCCAACGCGGTACAGATGCAGAACCAATCCGAAATTGCTTCGCTGTTTCTCGGATACTTAACCCTTCTTCGTTCATCGTAAATATCACTTTACGTCTAAAATCAATTGAATAGCTCATATAAATAATGTCATCAAAATTAAGTCGCTTAGCTATAATGCATCAGGCGATTCCATTCCCGTACCAAAAATAGCACTCGAAATATATTTGACAAATACAGCTGATAAGCTAAAAATTTTTTCTGCTTTTTCTTTATCGGTTGCCTCTTTTAATTCATAGGTATTGATAATATCCTAATAAAAATTTTTAGTTAATTTATAATCATATGGCTCAATAAATTGATATGTTTTATGCGCAAATAGTTTTTTCTAGCTGAATTTGTGCTTCTGGGTCAACTAATTTCTCTATTGAAATAAATTTTTTGTTGCCTCAATAAATAAATTTTAAAACGTTTCACCAAAATCTAACAACTCTAGCAAACGGTTAAGAGTATTTATTAGTTGCCGAGATTGATACCCGCTATAAAATATTGGAAATTTATTTTTAAAAATATCCTTTAATTGATAATCAGCTTCATTTAAATTATTTTGTTGTTGATAGAGAAAAAATTGATTTAATACTTGAACTTTTTCTGTCAGATTTTGCTGAAGCATTTCAGTTAATACATTCTGCGATAACATCATGACATAAAATTTTTTTAGAAGAGAAGAGAATATAGTTTTCCGGATTTTTGTCTAACCAATCGGTTTTATTGTTGCGATAATCACCAAAATCATCCATCTGTACATAAGGCTGGGTTTAACTACTTTTTGAAGTAGTGATCATAAATAACTATCGCTTTTTCTGTTAATTCCTTTGAATTAGTTTCATATATAGCTTGGGAAATATAGCTGGGAGACTTTAAAATAATTACAAGTAATTACTCTATATCAGTAAATTTATATTGGAGAAAAACATATATTTTGTAATCAAAATTAAAACGCTTAGCTATAGCCTGTATAAAGGCTGCATTATAATTAAAAAATAAATCAGAATAATGTTGGAAAGTATCTATCATTAGATTAATAACAGAGCCTTTTATAAGGACATCGGTTAATCATTAAATTTTCCAATATAGTTAATACAGAAAACTTTTTAGCCAATTTGAAATTTCAGTATCTGCATAATAGGGTTTTTCAACTAAAATATCGATTAATGATACTGCAATGGTGGAAGTATCAACTTTTTGTTTTGTTAATGATGAAATTATTTGCTTTATCATATCTGTTTTTGCAAAAACATACATTTTATCAATGCTAGCTATCTACGTTAATACACTATTTGTCTCTCGATTATTTATATGATTTAAACATCGATCAAGGTGATATTGATCCCACTTAAAGTCTATCGCTAAATTGATTGCTTTATTCAACACGACCGAACTAAGATATAAATTAATTAGCGACTCCAAAGATATTGTCGCTCCAGTTAAATTGTTGTTAGTAAAATTAATATTTGTCAGATTAGCTTTTTTAAACTTGCATCCGTCAGATTCGCATCAGTCAAATCTGCGCCCCATAAAATCAGTATTTAGTAAAATCGCATTGGTGAAATCTAGATTTTGCATATTAGCACAACGAAAATGAGCTCGCGTTAAATTTGCACCTATTAATTTAGCATTTGTTAATATTGAACTTTCATGATTAGTGCGTTCTAAATTAGCGTTAGTAAAATTAGCATCTGTTAAATCAATATGGTAAAACTGATCGTTTGACAAATTTGCGGTTGTTAAATCAACCCTTGACATAACGCTACATAATAAAAATATTTGCGACAAATTTGCTGACATTAATTTAGCATGGATTAAATCAGCATATTTTAGTTGAGCTCTGCTCAAATTAGTAATGGCTAAATTACAGAATTTTAAATCAGCATTATTGAGATTTGCGCCTTGCAAATCCGGATTAGATATATTCACATCTACCAGAACCGACCGGTCTAAAAGAACACTATTTAATTTGGCATTACTTAAATCTGCTTTGCTTAAATCAGCTCCAAATAAATTGCTACCTTGTAAATAGGCATTTTTCATTTTAACCGCGATTAATCTACTAAGCATTAAGTTAACGTGACTAAGATCAATTTCTGCTGGTAATTGTATTCCCGTCAAATTAATTTTAGCTAACTCAAAATAATCACCAACTTCTCTTATTTGCAATTGCTCCATTAAACTGGCTAATTTTTTATTTTTCCTATCTTGTCTATCAGCTAAACTACAATATAAAGCTAATTTTTCTGTTAAAATTGCCAAATAGGTTGTTATTTTAGTCTGCTCTTCCGTAATATAGCTAAGCGACTTCATTTTGATGACATTATTTATATGAGCTATTCAATTGATTTTAGACGTAAAGTGATATTTACGATGAACGAAGAAGGGTTGAGTATCCGAGAAACAGCGAAGCAATTTCGGATTGGCTGTGCATCTGTATCGCGTTGGATTAATCAAATAGAGCCAAAAACATCGACTACGGGTAAGCGAAAAATCGATAAATCCGAGTTGATAAAAGATGTTGAACAAATATCCAGATGCTTACCAAAAAGAGCGTGCAGAGCGTTTTGGCGTTTGTCAGAAGGCCATTTGGCAAGCTCTTAAAAAAATGGGATTGACCTATAAAAAAACTCTACGTCATCCGAAAGCCGACGAAAACACTCGACAAACGTTTCAACAAAAAAACAACAGTATGAAAAAGAAGGAAAGCATATTGTTTTTATTGATGAAAGTGGTTTTTCACACGATACCCCGCGGACTCACGGCTATTCCCCGAAAGGTCAACGGTGTGTTGGTCTCAAGAACTGGGGAGCTAAAGGAAGAACAAATGTTATCGGCGCTTTATTGGGCACAACGCTGTTTGCTATCGGATTATTTGATATCAATATTAACAGCGATGTTTTCTATGCATGGGTCACCCAAGTCCTTATCCCAGTACTTCCTAAAAACAGTGTAATCATGATGGATAATGCAACTTTTCACAAGAAACAGAGTATTCAACAAGTCATCATCGATGCGGGGCATATGGTGGAATATTTGCCTACCTATTCGCCAGATCTTAATCCAATTGAACATAAATGGGCACAAGCTAAATGTAAAAAAAGAGCGCTCGGATGCGACACAGATATTTTTTTCGGACTCAATATGGTGTAATCAAAACTAAGTCGCTTAGTTATAAGATCAGGCTTAAAAGATGAAAATATTTTATTTTCATCTTTTGAGATCCTAAACATATTAACCTCATGATGTTGAATTCTCGATTGTTGCCAATAGTATATGGCTTAAAACACCATCTTATTAATTTTATTGAGGGCAATAGTCATTGATAGTAACATGAAGAAATGGTTTTATATTTTATAAATGACAATATAATATTTTTCGCCATTTAAAATAATAAACTTTTATCATTTTTTTGCTTTTAAATTCCGCTCTCAATAGCAAGCTAATTTTTTAACACTTTTTAATTTTATCGTGTATATATGCGACGTTAAAATAACCACCATTTAAGAATAAAAATCCACAAAAAAACTAATAATTATGAAATTATCACTGCATAACTTATTTTTACAAATAATTTCCAGCAAACATACTTTGTCTTCAAGCAGCAAAAATCACAGAAAAATGCCAAAAATCAGCTACATTGATAGACAATACACATAAATAGGTAAGTAAATATCTATGAGCCCGCGTGGACTCGACGCATTATTGCGCCCTAAATCCATTGCAGTTATTGCTTCCTCAGAAAAACCAGAATGAACGGGGGGGTTTTCCGTCATTATAAAGAATCTACTTTCTAGTGGCTTTACAGGCCCGATCCTGCCGGTTACACTAAATAAAAATGCGGTAATGGGAATATTCACTTACCTTAGGATTAATAAATTACCATTCTCACCAGACTTAGCTCTTATCTGCACAAATTCAGACAGAAATTTAGCCTGCCTAAAGCAACTGAGAAAAATGGGTTCTAAAGCGGCCATTATCCTCTCATCACCACCCTCTCAGTTTTTAAAACTTAAAGCATTAACTCAGCAGTACAATATAAGACTATTAGGTCCCAATAGTTTGAGGATTCTTGCCCCCTGGCAGCAACTAAATGCCAGCTTTTCACCAATTCCAATTCTAAAAGGCAAACTGGCTTTCATTTCACAATCTGCAGCAGTTTCTAATATTATTCTGGACTGGGCACAACAACGTAAAATTGGCTTTTCTTACTTTATCGCACAGGGAAACACTTTAGACATTGATATCGATGATCTACTTGATTTTCTTGCTAGAGCTAATAAAACTAGCACCATCTTACTCTATATCAGTAAATTTATATTGGAGAAAAACATATATTTTGTAATCAAAATTAAGACGCTTAGCTATAGAACATATACAACAGGCACAGAGATTCCTTTCAGCAGCTCGCAGTGCATCACGTAATAAACCCATTCTAGTTGTTAAAAGCGGGCGTACCCAACAAACCCAATATTTACTAGGTGAAGTACAAAGTTTTGATGCTGCTTATGACGCAGCTGCTATTTAACGGGCAGGATTTCGAGTACAAGATACCCATGAAATGTGTTTCTTCTGTTGAAACACTCAGTCACATGTCTCCTCTAAAGACATGTCTCCTCTAAAGAGAGGCACACTTTCTATTATTATAGATAAGCGACTTAATTTTAATGACATTATTTATATGAGCTATTCAATTGATTTTAGACGTAAAGTGATATTTATAGCTAAGCGTCTTAATTT
>NZ_CACTIE010000001.1 GCF_902713415.1 Arsenophonus endosymbiont of Bemisia tabaci Q2 | reverse complement strand
AATGGGATTGACCTATAAAAAAACTCTACGTCATCCGAAAACCGACGAAAACACTCGACAAACGTTTCAACAAAAAACAGTATGAAAAAAAAGGAAAACATATTGTTTTTATTGATGAAAGTGATTTTTCACACGATACGCCGCGGACTCACGGCTATTCCCCGAAAGGTCAACGGTGTGTTGGTCTCAAGAACTGAGGAGCTATAGGAAGAACAAATGTTATCGGCGCTTTATTGGGCACAACGATGTTTGCTATCGGATTATTTGATATCAATATTAACAGCGATGTTTTCTATGCATGAGTCACCCAAGTCCTTATTCCAGTACTTCCTAAAAACAGTGTAATCATGATGGATAATGCAACTGTTCCACAAGAAACAAAGTATTTAACAAGTCATCATCGATGCGGGGCATATGGTGGAATATTTGCCTACCTATTCGCCAGATCTTAATCCAATTGAACATAAATGAGCACAAGCTAAATGCAAAAAAGAGCGCTCGGATGCGACACAGATATTTTGTTCGCACTCAATATCGTGTAATCAAAATTAAGTCGCTTAGCTATACTGGATGTTGCTATGGAACTCTGTCTAATAGTCGGTGATCCTAAAGCAAGATTAGCAATTAGACCCTATTCTAATGAATTAGAAGAAATTATCTCTCTTAAAAATGGTATAAAATGTCAACTTAGACCTATCCTGCCCGAAGACGAATCTTTACTCAAAGATTTTATTACTCAGGTAACAAAAGAAGATCTTTATTATGGTTACTTTAGTGAAATTAGCGAATTTACCCATGATGACGTAGCGAATATGACACAAATCGATTATGACCGAGAAATGGCCTTTATCGCTATTAAAAAAATTCCGAGATTATTGGCGTGGTTCGTGTGATAGAAGATCCTGACAATCAGCAAGCAAAATTTGCCGTTTTAGTACGTTCTGATATGAAAGGTAATACACTTGGATATCAGTTAATGAACAAAATTATTAGATATAGGCGTAGTCAAGGCACTCGACGACTTACTGCAATCACCATGCCTGAAAATAAAAAAATGCTACAGTTAGCACAAAAATTAAGTTTTAGTTTCGATATTTAATTTGAAGATAGTATTGTCAATCTTGATCTAACACTATGAATAAAATAATCTTATAATTAAATAAATAGAACTATTAATGCAATAAATAGTCGCTGAACAATCGATCAACATAGCTAGGATTAATAGATACAAAAAATTAAATTAATGGTATCATGAATCATCAGTTTTCAGTAAACCTAAACCAGAGTATGTAATCTACTCCTTTAATAAAAAAGAGAAAATTTACACTGTGATGTTGTCTAAATTAAAAAAAGCAAAGCATCAACAATATCTTGAGCAATTAGCAAAATTACCTCAGTCTGCTTCTGGAGTTGTCACTCTATACCAAGCAGAAAATTTTCGAAAAGCTCTGTTGCACAAAATTGCCAACGCTCAACGGTATATTTATATTACTGCACTTTACTTCGAACATGATGATGCAGGACGAGACATACTAAATGCGCTTTATCAAGCAAAAATAGCACGACCAGAATTAGATATTAAAATAATGGTTGACTGGCTTCGTGCTCAACGTGGTCGCATTGGTGCAGTTGCCAGTGCAACTAATGCAGATTGGTATTATCAAATGGCAATGGCACACCCAGGATCAGAAATCGCTATTTTTGGTATCCCGGTCAACACACGTGAAGCATTAGGTGTTTTACATCTAAAAGGTTTTATCTTCGATGATACGGTTATTTATAGCGGCGCTAGTATTAATGATGTCTATCTCCAGAAACACCAACGTTATCGTTACGATCGTTATCATATATTAGCTAATGCCCAATTAGCTGCGACGATGAAAAGCTTTATCGACCAAAGTTTGCTCTCTTCACCCGCCATCCAGCGTCTAGATCAAGCTCATCGTCCCCGCAATACTCAAATTAAAAGTTTAATTAAACAATTTCGCCACAACTTAAAAAGTTGTCACTATCAATTTCAAAATAATGCCAAAAATGAAGAGTTAGCAGTAACTCCATTAATCGGTTTAGGCAAAAAAAACGAATTAAATAAAACTATTACGCATTTAATGAAGAGTACAGAAAAGAAAATGACTATTTGTACACCCTATTTTAATTTACCCACTATTTTAACGCGTATAATTAGTAAATTATTGTGTGATGGCAAAAAAATTGAAATTATCATTGGCGATAAAACGGCTAATGACTTTTACATTCCACCAGAAGAACCTTTTAAAATTATCAGTGCATTACCTTATTTATATGAAATTAACCTACGCCGTTTTATCTGTCGGTTACAACGCTTTGTAGATAACCAGCAGTTAACTATTAGATTATGGAAAGACGGAGAAAATAGCTATCATTTAAAAGGAATTTGGATAGATAATAACTGGCAATTAATAACCGGTAATAATCTCAATCCTCGTGCATGGGGACTGGATTTGGAGAATGCAATATTAATTCATGATCCCCAAAAATTTTTGTTACAGCAAAAAAACAAAGAATTAAAATGTATAACAACTAACACTCATATTATAAATCACTATCAAGAGCTTGAAAATATCCAGCGCTATCCAGTAAAAATTAAAAAACTTATTTGCCGTTTACGCAGGATCCACGTTGATAGGCTAATACGTCACATTCTTTAATAGGTTAGCTCAATTTTCAAATACAAAATAATAAGCTTTTTCGAATCAATGTGTTATCAATAATTAAAACGTCAAAAAGCTACCCTTTGGTGGGTTTCTTAACATAATTAAAGTCTGGCAGCTCCCTACTCTCACATGGGGAGACCCCACACTACCATCGGCGCTACGGCATTTCACTTCTGAGTTCGGCATGGGGTCAGGTGGTACCACCGCGCTATTACCGCCAGACAGATTCTTTTTTATTTATCCCGTCTTATTTCGCTGCCTTACAGTCTACTCAGCTACCTCAGTAGCGAACACACTTTTGCTTTCAGCAAAATTTGACCATATTCAATCTCAAAACAAGCTAAAATTTTCTCTTTGACAACACCTTCGGTGTTGTCAGGTTAAGCCTCTCGGATCATTATTACTAGTTAGCCTCAACGTATCGCTACGCTTACACACCTAGCCTATCTACGTCCTCGTCGTCTTGAACACCCTTTATAGGATCTTACTGTTAGGGAAGACTCATCTTGAGGCAAGTTTTCCGCTTAGATGCTTTCAGCGGTTATTTCTTACGCACTGAGCTACGAGGGGCTATGCCATTGGCATGACAACCTGTATAGCTAAGCGTTTTAATTTTGACTACAAAATATATATGTTTTTCTCTAATATAAATTTACTGATATAGACTAATTACTTGTAATTATTTTAAAGTCGCCTAGCTATACACTAGTGGTGCGTCCACTCCGGTCTTCTTGTATTAGGAGCAGCCCCCTCTCAATCTTTTTTTGCTCACGACAGATAGGGACCGAACGTGTCTTACAACGTTTTAAACCCAGCTCGGGTACCACTTTAAATGGCGAACAGCCTATACCCTTGGGACCTACTTCAGCCCCAAGATATGATGAGTTGACCTCAAGGTACCAAACACCGCCGTCGGTATAAACTCTTGGCCCATATTAGCCTGTTATCCCCGGAATACCTTTTATCTGTTGAGCGATGGCTTTTTCATTCAAAACCACCGGATCACTAAGACCTACTTTTGTACTTGCTTGCGCTGTTACCTTCGCAGTCAAGCTGGCTTATTTCTTTGCATTAACTTTACGATGTCTGACCGTGATTAGCCAACTTTCGTGCTTCTCCGTTACAGTTTGGGAGGAGACCGCCCTAGTCAAACTATTTATTAGACACTGTCCTTAACCCGGATTACGGGCCTAAGTTAGAACATCAAACATTAAAAGGTGGTATTTTAACGTTGGCTCCATGCAGACTGGCGTCCACACTTCAAAGCCTCCCACCTATACTACACATCAAAGCTTAATTTTCAATGTCAAGCTAAATGTCAAGCTATATATAGTAAAGGTTCACAATATAGTAAAGGTTTACAATATAGTAAAGGTTTACAGGGTCTTTTCCTTTTTGCGGGGGTACGGCTGCATCTTTACAGCAAGTTCAATTTTACTGAGTCTCGGGTTTAGACAGCTTGGCCATTATTACGCCATTGGTGCAAGTTGGAACTTACTCGAAAAAGAATTTCGCTACCTTAGCACTGTTATAGTTACGACCGCCGTTTACTGGGGATTTGATTAAGAGCTTCGCCTTATGGCTTACCCCATCAATTAACCTTCTAGAACCGGGCAGGAAGTCACACCGTATACGTTTACTTTCGTGTTTGCACAGTGCTGTGTTTTTAATAAACAGTTGAAGCCAGCTTGTATCTCCGACTGGCTTCAGCTCTGGAT